>NZ_VFSI01000014.1:0-58369 GCF_006385825.1 Streptococcus sp. D2
TTGTAGACTATATTGATTACTACAACAATAAACGAATTAAGGTAAAACTAAAAGGACTCAGTCCTGTGCAATACAGAACTAAATCCTTCGGATAAATTGATTGTCTAACTTTTTGGGGTCAGTACATTCAGCACTTGATACTATGCGTTTTTTGATTATAAATACGAATTATTTAGTACAACTTCTCTTTATTGATGAACTGCTTGAGCTGCTGTGATAAGGGTCAACTTGTAGACATCATCAGCATTACATCCACGAGAGAGGTCGTTAACTGGCTTGTTCAAACCTTGCAAAACAGGTCCTACAGCCGCAAAGCCACCAAGACGTTCAGCCATCTTGTAGCCAATATTTCCTGCTTCGATACCTGGGAAGATGAAAACATTTGCTTGACCAGCTACCGTACTTCCAGGAGCTTTCAGAGCTGCAGTTTCTGGAACAAAGGCTGCATCAAATTGCAACTCACCATCGATTTCAAGGTCAGGACGCAAGTCGTGAGCAATTTTAGTTGCTTCTACAACCTTATCGACGCTCTCACCAAATCCTGAACCTTTAGTAGAATAGCTTAGCATAGCAATTTTAGGCTCGATGCCAAACATCTTAGCTGTAATTGCTGAGTTGATGGCAATTTCAGCCAAGGCTTCTGCATCAGGATTGATATTGATAGCACAGTCTCCAAATAGGTAACGTTCCGTACCACGAACCATGAGGAAGGCACCTGAAGTACGAGTCACATTTGGACGAGTTTTGATGATTTGTAGGGCTGGACGTACGGTTGAAGCTGTTGAGTGAATAGCTCCAGATACCATTCCATCAACCAAGCCCAAGTAAACCAACATAACACCAAAGTAATTGACATCTTCAACCAAAATCTTGCGTGCATCTTCTTCAGACATTTTGCCTTTACGACGCTCTACCAAGGCAGCAACCATTTCTTCAAATTGAGGATAATGTTGAGGGTCAATGACTTCATAACCATCCATGATCCCTTCAATTTCAAGATAAATTTTAATTTTTTCAGGATTTCCAAGCAAAACAGGAATCACTTCTGTTTCTTTTACCAAACGTTTAGTTGCTTGGAGAATACGAGGCTCTTCCCCTTCAGGGAGAACGATACGAGCATTTTTACCAACTAGGTTGGCTTTGAGACTTTCAAAAACTTCCATGAGTTTTCTCCTTTAAGATAATAATTATACTCTGAAACAGTTTTTATAGAGTATTAGTTGATAACTGAGTAATAAGGTTACTGAAATCATCCGGCAAGGGACTTTCTAACTGCAAGTCCTGTTCTAAAAATGGATGATAGAAGGATAGGTAATGGCAATGCAAGGCCTGACGTTGAATGCCGTCGTCCAGACTACCTCCGTACAAATCATCTCCCAACAAAGGAAAACCAATATGAGAAAAATGGACTCGAATTTGGTGGGTTCGTCCAGTGTGCAAACGAATATCTACCAGGTGAATATTTCCATAAGAAGCTACAATCTTGTAGGATGTATGGGCATACTTTCCACCTTTAGCCACCCGTCTGGTGATAATAGAGTCTTCATCACGCGCAATAGGAGCAATAATTTCCCCCTCTGGCTCCAAGTATCCCTCACCTTTAACCAAAGCAAAATAGCGTTTCTCGATAGACTTTTTCTGCAACTGCTTGTCTAATCGTGCATGGGCATAGCCGTGTTTTGCAAAGAGCATCAAGCCAGAAGTATCTCTATCAAGTCTGGTCACAATGTGAACCTGTTGATTTTCATAATTTTGCTTGACGTAGTAACCCTTGATAAAATTGGCAATGGTATTGGAGTGATTGACACTAGGAATAGAAGCCACTCCATAGGGTTTATTTAAGACTAGAAAATGGTCATCCTCATAGAGAATATCCAGTGGGCGCTCGATAGCTTCTAGAGTTTCAAATCCCTCCTCAGCAGGAATATCGATGATAACTCGGTCTCCAACATCCAATAGATAAGTTGCATTTTGCGGTTGGTCATTGACCAGAATAGCTCCGCCTCGAAACTTAATCTTGGCCAGCAGCCCCTTAGAAACCTCGTGCTTTTTCAAAAAGGTCTTAACCTTGACATGCTCATCTGCGATAAATTCAAACCTCATTCATCCACCTCGCCAATAAAAGCATCCTTAACACGATTCCAGAAACTGGTGTGGCTAGGTGATGCGACAAAGTGAATCTTATGATGGTCGATTTGATACTCAATACGCTCAATATTTCGGAAGGAATAAACGCTATTGTCAACCGAAATAGTATGATAATCGTTTCTCGTTGGAATAAGTTCAATCTTATCCTTCTTAGGAACAATAATGGAAGAGCCCAGCGTTCGATAGACACGATTATTAAGGCTGGCAATTTCCGTTAATTGCAAAGCTTCAATGGTAGAGTGTAAAACAGCTCCACCGAGCGACTTGTTATAGGCCGTACTACCAGTCGGAGTTGACACTGTCACCCCATCTCCACGAAAACGTTCAAAGGGAACTCCATTAATCACAATATCTGCCACCATGGTTCGATCCGACCTGCGGATGCTGGCTTCATTTAGTGCTCTAAAAATCTTTACTTCACCATTTTCAAGAAAGATCTTCACATTTAGAACAGGGTAAGAGACTCTTGCTCCTGTATCTAGCTGCAAATTAGTTACTAGCTTGTCCAACTCAAAATCACGATAGTCCGTATAGAAGCCCAAATGTCCCGTATGAACACCGATAAAGCGTACCTTGTCAAGCTGATTTTCGTACTTATGAAAGGCCGACAAGAGCATGCCATCCCCACCAATGGAAATAACGATATCTGGATTGGTATCATTGAGTATAAACTGATTTCTCTTCAAACGATCTCGCAATTCATACAAAACCCTTTGACTCTGTGGTTTTCTATTAGCTATCAGGTCAATTCGTTTACCTGTATTCTTCATCTGTATCGTCACTGTTTCCTACACCATCATTTAATTTTCTGCTCAAAGGATCAAAAAGTGCCTGAGCTTCTTGAATGTCATCACGAATTTTACCCATTTCTTCATCTAGCTGATGGGCAATCTTAGATGTAATTTCCAGTCGCTTCTTAATCTCCTCTGGGAAATCCCCTTGGTACTTGTAGTTGAGAGAATGTTCTATTGTTGCCCAGAAATTCATAGCCAAGGTACGAATTTGAATTTCTGCCAAAATAGTCTTGGCTCCATTGATAGTATCAACCGTATATTCTACTACCACGTGATAGGAACGGTAGCCTGAAGCCTTTCGATGAGTAATGTAATCTCGCTCCTGTATGATCCGCATATCCTGACGCTTGCGCAAAATAGCCACAACTTCTTGGACATCATCTACAAACTGGACCATCACACGCAAACCAGCTATATCCTGTAAATCGTGTTCCAAGGTCGCATAAGTAATGCCTCGACGGGCCATTTTTTCTTTTATACTCTCAATTGGCTTGACTCGACCAGTCACAAACTCAATCGGAGAATGCTTATTTTGCTTGCGATATTGCTTACGAATACCACGTAGTTTAATTTTTAACTCACCAACAGCTTGAATGTAAGGATCTAGAAATTCTTCCCATTCTAAGGTCATATATTCTCCCTTGTTCTCATATTATCCTTCAAAAATATCTTTGATTTTTTCTCCAGATTTATATACAATAAATACAAAGCTATTATAACATAAATCCGCTTTCAACGATAAAGAAAAGGTAAGAAAAATGAAACATTTAGAAATTGAATTGAAAACACTATTGAAAAAAGATGAATATAATCGTCTAAAAAACCAGTTCACTGGTATCACTCCTATTCTTCAAAAAAATTACTACATTGACACGCCTGATTTTGAACTACGAGAAAAGAAAGTCGCTATGCGTATTCGAACCTTTGAAGACTGGGCGGAATTGACACTCAAAGTCCCGCAAAGTGTTGGAAACATGGAATACAATCAAAAATTGCAGCTAAAAGATGCTGAAGATTATCTGAGTAAGGAAGAACTTCCTCAGGGGCTGGTTCTTGATGAATTGGCTAAACACGGTATACAAAACAAGAAATGGCATGTCCTTGGTTGTCTAACAACGCTTCGCTATGAAATGAAAACAGCTATTGGCCTCATGGCACTGGATGAGAGTCAGTACTTTAATATGACAGATTACGAATTAGAGCTTGAAGTGGAAGATCATGAGCAAGGCAAACAGGATTTCCAACAATTTTTAGAGAAAAATCAGATTTCCTACCAAAAAGCTCCCTCAAAATTAGTTCGATTTGTCAAAAGCATGAAAAATAGCTGAAATAATCTCCATTTTTTGGTAAAATAGAAGAGATAAAAATACACGAATCCCAGTTCATATATGCAAAACATATATAACTAGGATTTATGAAGTTTACAGAGGACGGTCTATAATGTCAGATAGAAAAAATATGAAACTTTTCGCACTCAACTCTAACCAAGAGATTGCACAAAAAATTGCTCAAGCTGTTGGTGTCCCACTTGGAAAACTGTCATCACGTCAATTTTCAGACGGAGAAATCCAAGTGAATATCGAAGAAAGTGTCCGTGGTTATGATGTTTACATCATCCAATCAACAAGTTTCCCTGTTAACAACCACCTAATGGAATTACTAATCATGGTCGATGCTTGTGTTCGCGCAAGTGCCCACAGTATAAACGTTGTCCTTCCATATTTTGGCTATGCACGTCAAGACCGCATTGCTTCACCACGTGAGCCACTTACAGCTAAACTAGTTGCCAATATGCTGGTTAAAGCTGGTGTTGATCGTATCCTTACTCTTGATTTGCATGCTGTTCAGGTTCAAGGCTTCTTTGATATCCCTGTCGATAACCTCTTCACAGTTCCCCTATTTGCAAAACATTACTGCGATAAGGGACTACTTGGGTCAGATGTTGTTGTCGTCAGCCCTAAAAATTCAGGTGTCAAACGCGCTCGTAGCTTGGCTGAGTATCTTGATGCTCCTATCGCCATTATCGACTACCCTCAAGACGATGCAACTCGCAACGAAGGCTATATCATTGGTGATGTTGAAGGTAAGAAAGCTATCTTGATTGATGATATTTTAAATACAGGACGTACCTTCTCTGAAGCTGCTAAAATCGTTGAACGTGAAGGGGCTACAGAAATTTATGCTGTTTCTAGCCACGGTCTCTTCGTCGAAGGAGCTGCTGAACTTCTTGACAATACTAGTATTAAAGAAATTCTTGTGACTGATTCAGTAGCAACAAAAGAAAAAACTCCTAAAAACGTATGCTACATCACTGCTAGTGAGTTAATTGGTGACGCTATCGTACGTATCCACGAAAGAAAACCAGTCAGCCCACTCTTTGCTTACAACAAAAAGAAATAAGGTGATTCTTTGATTTATTTGGACAATGCTGCAACGACTCCTATGTCAGCAGTTGCTATTTCAGCTATGACCAAGGTTTTACAAGAAACCCATGGCAATCCATCTAGTATCCATGGGCATGGTCGTCAAGCTGGCAAGCTTTTGCGAGAAGCCCGACAGGAACTATCCCAGTTATTGGGGACAAAACCTCAACATATCTTTTTCACTTCTGGTGGGACTGAGGGCAACAATACTGCTATCATTGGCTACTGCCTTCGTCACCAAGAACGAGGAAAACATATTATCACAACTGCCATCGAGCACCATGCTGTCCTTGAAACCATTGATTACTTGGTTCATCACTTTGGTTTTGAAGCAACCATTATCCAGCCAGAAAATCAAGAAATCACCGCCCAGCAAATTCAAGAGGCCTTACGCGATGATACGATTTTGGTTTCTACCATGTTTGCCAATAATGAGACAGGAAACCTACTTCCCATTGCTAAAATTGGCCAAATACTCAAGCAACACCCTGTTGCCTATCATGTTGATGCAGTTCAGGCTATTGGAAAAATCCCTATTCATCCAGAAGAATTGGGCATTGATTTTCTCACTGCTTCTGCCCATAAATTTCATGGCCCTAAGGGAATCGGCTTTCTCTACGCATCTAGCATGGACTTTGATTCCTATCTCCATGGTGGAGACCAAGAACAGAAAAAACGTGCAGGTACTGAAAATCTAGCTGCCATAGTAGGAATGGTTGCAGCCCTAAAAGAAGATTTAGAAAAGCAAGAAGAACATTTCCAACATGTACAAAATCTAGAAACTGCCTTTCTTGCGGAGCTTGAGGGAGTTCAGTATTACCTGAATAAAGGACAACACCATCTTCCTTATGTTCTCAATATTGGATTTCCTGGTCAGAAAAATGATCTCTTACTCCTTCGTCTAGATTTAGCTGGAATTTCAATCTCTACTGGCTCAGCCTGTACCGCAGGCATTGTTCAATCGAGCCATGTTCTTGAAGCTATGTACGGAGCAAATTCAGAACGCTTGAAGGAATCCGTTCGTATCAGTTTGTCGCCACAAAATACTGTTGAAGACCTACAAACCCTCGCAAAAACCTTAAAAGAAATTATCGGAGGTTAGCCATATGGCATTTGAAAAAACCATTCAGTTAAAAAATTGTCGTTACGACTACACTCTTAGCCCTTCTGTTAAAAAGTTTACCCTCAAGGACAATACTTTTTTTGAGACAAAGGTTGGTAACTATGAACTGACTCGCTTACTTGAAAAAGTTCCAAACAGCGGTGAAGGCTTCCAACTCAAAATCATTATCAATAAAGAGCTAACAGGGGCTAAAATCAATATCACTGACAAGTTTGGTCTCCGTCTGGTTGATATTTTCAAATCAGAAGACCACCACATTCATCAGGAAAAATTCTATTTCCTCATGGATAGTTTGGTAGAACGTGGTGTCTTTACAAAATCTGAAAGATAGGTCCTATATGTTTAAACTGACCTATAAAGACAGCTATCATGTAGAGCGTACTCTCAAGTATGAAGATTATGAGGCTCTCATGCTGGCTTTGTCAGGATGTGTGACCCTACCAGATACACTTTATGTGACTTCTTTGACTTTTGAGGGACAGGAAGTTTACCAAGGACTAGTCGGAGACCTCTACCGTTTTCTATCACATGCAGATTTTTTACATCAAAACTAAGATTTTTCTTAGTTTTTTCTTATTTTTGTTGATTTTTTCACAATGTTTCTATAAAATAGAAGAATAGAAAGGTTGTGATTTTGTGAAAGATAAACAGTCCGCTATTCCAAAAGCTACAGCAAAAAGACTCTCTCTCTACTATCGAATTTTTAAGAGATTTCATGCAGAAAAGATTGAACGTGCCAACTCTAAACAAATTGCAGAGGCCATCGGTATTGATTCTGCGACCGTACGTCGGGATTTTTCCTATTTTGGTGAACTTGGTCGTCGTGGTTTTGGCTATGATGTCAAAAAACTGATGACATTTTTTGCCGATTTGCTCAATGATAACTCTATTACCAATGTCATGCTGGTTGGTATTGGAAATATGGGGCATGCCCTGCTACACTACCGTTTCCACGAGCGTAACAAGATGAAAATCATCATGGCCTTTGACCTAGATGACCATCCTGAAGTCGGTACGCAAACTCCTGATGGAATTCCTATTTACGGGATTTCTCAAATCAAAGAAAAAATCAAGGATGCTGATGTTAAGACTGCTATCCTGACCGTTCCCAGCGTTAAGTCACAAGAGGTCGCTAATCTCTTGGTTGATGCTGGCGTGAAAGGAATTCTCAGTTTTTCACCAGTTCATCTTCATTTACCAAAAGACGTGGTCGTTCAATATGTTGATTTGACAAGTGAACTCCAAACCCTCCTCTACTTCATGCGAAAAGAGGATTAGAAAGCGAAAATCATTTTATGAAAAAACCAGTTATTGGGATTACAGGAAACGAAAAAACTCATCCAGATGATGACATCATGATGAGCTACGTAGCAAAAGGCTTTGTTGAAAGCGTTAAAGACGCTGGAGGGATTCCCATCATCCTACCGATTGGTGATTATGGGGCATGCCCTGCTACACTACCGTTTCCACGAGCGTAACAAGATGAAAATCATCATGGCCTTTGACCTAGATGACCATCCTGAAGTCGGTACGCAAACTCCTGATGGAATTCCTATTTACGGGATTTCTCAAATCAAAGAAAAAATCAAGGATGCTGATGTTAAGACTGCTATCCTGACCGTTCCCAGCGTTAAGTCACAAGAGGTCGCTAATCTCTTGGTTGATGCTGGCGTGAAAGGAATTCTCAGTTTTTCACCAGTTCATCTTCATTTACCAAAAGACGTGGTCGTTCAATATGTTGATTTGACAAGTGAACTCCAAACCCTCCTCTACTTCATGCGAAAAGAGGATTAGAAAGCGAAAATCATTTTATGAAAAAACCAGTTATTGGGATTACAGGAAACGAAAAAACTCATCCAGATGATGACATCATGATGAGCTACGTAGCAAAAGGCTTTGTTGAAAGCGTTAAAGACGCTGGAGGGATTCCCATCATCCTACCGATTGGTGATCAAGAAATGGCCTGCCACTATATCAGTATGATTGACAAGCTCATCTTAACAGGTGGGCAAAATGTTGATCCAAAATTCTATGGTGAACCAAAAACTATTGATAGCGATGACTACCACCTTCAAAGAGATATCTTCGAACTGTCCCTCATTAAGGAAGCTATCAAACAGAAAAAGCCAATTTTCTCCATCTGTCGTGGGACTCAACTCTTTAACGTTGCTATGGGTGGGACTCTGTATCAAGATATCGAAGACCACTGGCAGGATTCTTCTGCTGAGTACACAACCCAACGCTTGGTGACAGAACCAAACACTGTTCTTCGAGAAATCTATGGAGAAATCTCTCATATCAACTCCTTCCACCACCAGAGTATCAAAGATTTAGCACCAAATTTAAAGATTGCGGCTCATGATCCTAAAGATGGTATCATTGAAGCTGTCATAAGTACGGATGATGTTGCCTTTCTCGGTGTCCAATGGCACCCAGAATTTCTATTTGAAAATCGTCCCAAGGATAAAAACCTCTTTGACTATGTCGTCAATGAACTTTAGATTAAATCTGTCTTTTCACGATAACTGAAGTAATTAGAATGAGAGACAATCAAATGGTCCAAGAGAACAATCCCCATCAGGTCGCAGGCTTCTTTGACAAGTTTAGTGACATGATCATCATTTCGACTAGGTGCTACCGCTCCTGAAGGATGATTGTGGACCAAGATGAGAGAAGTCGCCATATGCTTGATTGCATAGTGAAGAATCTCTCGCGGTTCAGCTATACTACGAGTTGCAGAACCGATAAAAATTGTCTGTTGATGGATGATTTGATTTTGAGTATTGAGATAGAGCGCCACCAGGTGCTCTTGTTTTTTATGTCCCAACTCCTGTTGCATCTTCTTGGCTAACTTTTGACTGCTGAGAATACTTTCCATTTCAAGGGTCTCGTGTTTGTGGATACGATGCCCCAGTTCAATCATAGCTTGCAATTCTATAGCCTTAACTCGCCCGATGCCAGACAGACTCTGCAATTCCTGCAGGGTCATTTTTTTTAAATCCGTTAAGCTTGAAAGATTGCTCAAGACTTTCTGGGCAATTTCAAAAACACTAGCCTGACGTGTTCCTGTTCTGAGTAAAATAGCTAGTAACTCTTGATTACTGAGCGCTTCTACTCCTTCTTGGGCCAGTCTTTCTCTTGGCAATAGTGAATCTTCTTGGAATGAAATACTGTACATAAAAATCCTCCTCACTTTATTATTCGTGAGAAGGATGAAAAATTAGATTTTTTTCTCAATTGGGGCTACACTGGCTAAAAGTTTTTTCAGGCCAACCTCTGGGAAATTGATTTTCAACTCCTGCGTAGCACCGCTACCTGAAACTTCCAGAACAGTTCCCTCTCCCCATTTATTGTGGAGGGCAATATCACCAATGGACCAATTTGTCTCACTAGACGCTGATTTTGCGCCAGCTGTAAATTGACCAAATGGGAGACCGCTTGATTGGATAGTTCTTGGGGCAGCACTACGTTTACGGTCTTGAAGAGCTTGGGCAAGACTCATACCTTGACCGAAGGCAAGAGCACCACTGCTATAAGACGCTTTAAAACTTGTATTTGCAGGACGAGCCAGACCTTGATATTCAAGCAAGTCTGAACTGATTTCGTTAATAAAACGAGTCGGACGGTTGTAGTTGGTACGACCAAAAAGCAGGCGCGAGTTGGCATTGGTCAGATAGAGGACTTTCTCTGCACGCGTAATTCCTACATAGGCCAGACGGCGTTCTTCTTCTAATTCATCTGGATCCTCAGCTGCACGACTAAGCGGGAAGACATTTTCTTCCATCCCAATCAAAAAGACAACTGGAAACTCGAGACCTTTGGCAGCATGCAGGGTCATCAGGGTCACTTCTGATGTCTCCTGACTACCTGAATCTGTGTCTGCAATTAAGGCCAAATCATTTAAGAAACGACTCAGTTTATCCAGACCAGTTTCCTCTTCTGACACATTAGAGGTGTCATCAAAGTTTTTCGTCACAGAAAGGAACTCTTCGATATTTTCAACCCGAGCCTTACTTTCCAGAGTTGCTTGAGCATTAAGAATATCAATGTAACCTGTTTTTTCTAGAACTGCTTCAACCAACTCAGTAATGCTTAACTGGTCCAGTTGCTCCCGCAAATCCAGAATCATATTGGCAAAATCCCAGATAGACTGGGCTGCTTTTCCTTTGATGCCAGACAACATGATGTTTGCTGAAGCATCTATCATAGACACATTTTGCATATTTGCAAAATCACGGATTTTCTCAACAGTGCCTGGCCCAATTCCACGTTTCGGTTCGTTGATAATACGCTCAAAACTGATATTGTCACTCAAATTGGCAATGAGGTTGAGGTAAGCGATAATATCACGGATTTCCTTACGGCTGTAGAACTTTGTTCCTCCAACCATGGTATAAGGAATATTTGACTTGAGCAAGGCTTCCTCAATAGTACGAGACTGCGCATTTGTACGATAGAGAACTGCAAAATCCTTGTGAAGGAAGTTTTGACTACGACCTAGTTCATCAATTGTTCTGGCTACAAATACAGCCTCATCTAGCTCATCATTGGCACGATAGTAAACGATTTGCTCCCCTTCAGCATTCTGGGTCCAGAGATTCTTAGGACGGCGGTTTTTATTGTTTTTAATGACCTCGTTGGCCGCTTGAAGAATGGTTTTAGTTGAGCGGTAATTCTCCTCCAACAAAACAACCTTGGCTTGGGGATAATCTTTCTCGAAATCCAAAATATTCTGCATATCAGCACCACGCCAACCGTAGATAGACTGGTCCGCATCCCCAACCACACAGATATTTTTAAATCGCGAAGCCAAGAGTTTGACCAATTGGTACTGGGCATGGTTGGTATCTTGGTACTCATCAACGTGGATGTACTGGAACTTCTGCTGATAGTAGGTCAAAACATCAGGATTTTGATCAAAGAGACGCAAGGTCAGCATAATCAAATCATCAAAGTCAACTGACTCCGACTGACGCAGTTCTTTTTGGTAAGCAGTGTAACACTGGGACACGATTTGCGTATACATATCGCCAGCTTGGGCAGCATAAGCTACATCATCAATCAGGTCATTCTTGGCATTGGAAATGGTCCCTAAGATGCTTCGTTCATTCCATTTTTTAGGATCCAAGTTCAACTGCTTGAGAATGCGTTTCATGAGCGTTCGCTGCTCCCCAGGATCTACAATAGTGAAATTGCGGTTGTAGCCAATATGGTCCGCATCACGACGCAAAATACGAACACACATGGAGTGGAAGGTCGCAATCAGACAGTCCTGAGTAGCTGGATTAAGGTTATAAGCACGCTCTTTCATCTCACGCGCAGCCTTGTTGGTAAAGGTAATGGCCAAGATATTCCAAGGATTGACTAGCTTTTCATCAATCAAATAAGCAATGCGGTGGGTCAAAACTCGAGTCTTCCCAGAGCCAGCCCCTGCCATGATTAACAAGGGACCTTCTGTCGTTTGCACCGCCTCAGCCTGACGGTCATTCATTCCATTTAATAATGCGTTCATCTTCTCTTCCTTACTCTTGAAGTCAATATTTCTATTATATCAGAAATCAGGGAAAATATCTTTACCTAGACTGGTTGCGTCTAGAAGGCAACTCCTTATATCTAGATAAAAAAATGAGCTTGGATTACAATTTCCAAACTCATTTATTACTCAATGAAAATCGAAGTGCAAACTAGGAAGCTAGCCGCAGGCTGTACTTGAGTACGGCAAGGTGAAGCTGACGTGGTTTGAAGAGATTTTCGAAGAGTATAAAGTCAATTTCAATATACTAGAACAAACCTAATACTGTTCCATCGCTTTCAACATCCATGTTGAGAGCAGCTGGTCGTTTTGGAAGGCCTGGCATGGTCATAACATCGCCAGTTAGAGCAACGATAAAGCCTGCCCCTAATTTTGGTACTAATTCACGAATGGTAATTTCAAAGTTTTCAGGTGCTCCAAGTGCATTTGGATTGTCTGAGAAACTGTACTGAGTCTTAGCCATACAGATTGGCAATTTGTCCCAACCGTTTTGAACGATTTGAGCGATTTGTGTTTGAGCTTTCTTCTCAAAGTTTACTTTGCTACCACGGTAGATTTCAGTAACAATCTTTTCAATCTTTTCTTGGACAGAAAGGTCATTATCGTACAAACGTTTGTAGTTAGCTGGATTTTCAGAGATAGTCTTGACAACCGTTTCAGCAAGAGCTACTCCACCTTCTGCACCATCAGCCCAGACACTTGCCAACTCAACTGGTACATCGATTGAGGCACAAAGTTCTTTCAAGGCTGCAATTTCAGCTTCTGTATCAGAAACAAATTCATTGATTGCTACAACTGCAGGTACTCCAAATTTACGGATATTTTCAACATGGCGTTTCAAGTTGGCAAAACCTGCTCTAACTGCTTCTACATTTTCCTCTGTCAAAGCGTCTTTAGCCACGCCACCATTCATCTTAAGGGCACGAAGGGTTGCAACAATAACTACTGCATCTGGAGATGTTGGCAAGTTTGGTGTCTTAATATCAAGGAATTTCTCGGCACCAAGGTCTGCACCGAAACCAGCTTCAGTAACTGTGTAATCAGCCAAGTGAAGGGCTGTGCTTGTTGCCAAGACTGAATTACATCCGTGAGCAATATTGGCAAATGGACCACCGTGTACAAAAGCAGGCGTTCCATAAATTGTCTGAACCAAGTTTGGCTTAATCGCATCCTTCAAAATCAAAGCCAAGGCACCTTCAACCTGCAAATCACCTACAGAAACTGGTGTACGTTCATAACGATAACCGATAACGATATTGGCCAAACGGTGTTTCAAGTCCTCGATGTCTGTTGCCAAGCAAAGAATCGCCATGATTTCAGAAGCGACGGTAATGTCAAAGCCATCCTCACGAGGAATACCGTTTAGAGGGCCACCAAGTCCAACAGTCACATGGCGAAGAGCACGGTCGTTCAAGTCCACTACACGTTTCCAGAGGATACGACGTTGGTCAATTCCCAGCTCATTGCCTTGGTGCAAGTGGTTGTCAATCAAGGCAGAAAGGGCGTTGTTGGCAGTTGTAATGGCATGCATATCCCCAGTAAAGTGGAGATTGATGTCCTCCATTGGTAAAACTTGAGCGTAGCCACCTCCTGCAGCACCCCCCTTAATCCCCATTACTGGACCAAGAGATGGTTCGCGGATAGCAATCATGGTTTTCTTGCCAATCTTGTTCAAGGCATCCGCAAGACCAATGGTAATAGTTGATTTTCCTTCGCCTGCAGGTGTTGGATTGATGGCAGTAACCAAAATCAATTTCCCAACTGGATTGCTCTCAACTGCACGAATTTTATCAAAGCTAAGCTTAGCCTTGTACTTTCCATACAACTCCAAATCGTCGTAAGAAATACCAAGTTTCTCTACAACATCAACGATTGGTTTCAACTCAATACTCTGTGCGATTTCAATATCTGTTTTCATTCAAAACTCCTCTAACCTCTTATATGATAATTCATTATAACACAAAACAAGATTTTTAACATCCAAAAACTCTCTAAACGTTCGTAAATATCCCTATTTTTAAGGTTTTTAGAGCCCTTTCTTAAATTTTATATGGCTTTATAGTTTGAAACTATAGTAAATCTCCGTTTTTACCAAAAATTTATCGCTTTCATTTTACTTACCGTTTATTTTTGTGTACAATAGTGCTATGAAAATTTTAGTTACATCGGGCGGTACCAGTGAAGCTATTGATAGCGTCCGCTCTATCACTAACCATTCTACCGGTCGCTTGGGCAAAATCATCACAGAAACCTTGCTTGCTGCAGGGTATGAAGTTTGTTTGATTACAACAAAACGAGCTCTGAAGCCAAAAGCTCATCCCAACCTAAATATTATAGAAATTAACAATACCAAGGACCTTCTTCTGGAAATGCAAGAACGTGTTCAGGATTATCAGGTCTTAATCCACTCAATGGCTGTTTCTGACTACACTCCTGTCTATATGACAGGGCTTGAGGAAGTCCAAGCTAGCTCCAATATAGAAGAGTTTTTAAGCAAGCAAAATCATCAGACTAAGATTTCTTCAACTGATGAGGTTCAGGTTTTGTTCCTTAAAAAAACACCCAAAATCATCTCTCTAGTCAAGGAATGGAATCCTACTATTCATCTGATTGGTTTCAAACTGCTTGTTGATGTCTCTGAGGATTATCTCATCGAGATTGCCCGAAAAAGTCTTATCAAGAATCAAGCAGACTTAATCATTGCAAATGACCAAACTCAAATTTCAACAGACAAGCATCGTGCAATCTTTGTTGAGAAAGATCAGCTTCAAACAGTCAAGACTAAAGAAGAAATTGCAGAACTCCTCCTTGAAAAAATTCAAGCCTACCATTCTTAGAAAGGAAAGATATGGCACATATTCTCTTGGCTGTAACAGGGTCAATCGCCTCTTACAAGTCGGCAGATTTAGTCAGTTCTCTAAAAAAACAAGGTCATCAAGTCACGGTTTTAATGACTCAGGCCGCTACAGAGTTTATCCAACCTTTGACACTACAGGTCTTATCACAGAATCCTGTCCACCTTGATGTCATGAAGGAACCCTATCCTAATCAGATTAATCATATCGAACTTGGAAAAAAGGCAGACTTATTTATCGTAGCCCCTGGAACAGCTAACACAATTGCAAAGCTAGCCCACGGCTATGCTGACAACATGGTAACCAGCATAGCTCTAGCCTTGCCAAAAAATATTCCTAAACTCATCGCACCTGCTATGAATACAAAGATGTATGAACATCCAGCAACTCAGGCTAATCTGAAAACATTAGAAACCTACGGCTATCAGCTAATTTCTCCTAAGGAATCTTTACTAGCTTGTGGAGACCACGGAAGAGGAGCCTTAGCCGACCTCACAATTATTTTAGAAAGAATAGAGGAAACTCTCGATGAAAAAACGCTCTAATATTGCACCTATTGCTATCTTTTTTGCAACCATGCTCGTGATACACTTTCTGAGCTCGCTTGCCTTTAATCTTTTTCCATTTCCAATCAAACCGACCATTGTTCATATTCCTGTCATTATTGCCAGCATTATCTATGGTCCACGAGTTGGGGTTACACTTGGATTTTTGATGGGACTTCTTAGCTTGACCGTTAACACTATTACAATTCTACCGACAAGCTACCTCTTCTCACCATTTGTACCAAATGGAAACATCTACTCAGCTATCATTGCCATCGTCCCACGTATTTTGATTGGTTTAACTCCTTATCTAGTCTATAAACTAATGAAAAACAAGACTGGTCTGATTTTAGCTGGTGCCCTAGGCTCACTTACCAACACAGTCTTTGTACTTGGTGGAATTTTCTACCTTTTTGGAAATGTCTTTGATGGTAATATCCAAAAACTCTTAGCAACCGTTATCTCAACAAACTCCATTGCCGAATTAGTCATTTCCGCAGTTCTAACCCTAGCCATTGTTCCACGACTACAGACTTTAAAAAAATAAAAACAATCTCCACTTTCAAACCTGAAGGTGGAGATTTTGTTTGATATAGTTACTATTATTAGTGAAATCTTTACCAATATCTAACTATAGTGGATTTAACCTAGAATATTACACCAAGGATTCTAAAACGTTTCTAGAAATTAATTTGACTTTCCTAATCTCTTTGTTCATATCTTATTTCAATCTACTATAAAAATGACCTATAAACCTAAGTAAATCCTTGCTTTATTGTCTTGTTTATAGTACTATACTAGTGTATATACAGTTAAAAAGGAGATTCTTATGAATACACGGAAAAAGACACAATTTATGACAATGACAGCCCTTTTAACGGCTATTGCGATTTTGATTCCAATTGTTATGCCCTTTAAGATTGTCATTCCACCTGCTTCTTACACTTTGGGGAGCCATATCGCTATTTTTATCGCTATGTTCTTGTCGCCCTTGATGGCAGTTTTTGTCATCCTAGCCTCTAGTTTTGGATTTTTGATGGCTGGCTATCCTATGGTTATCGTTTTTCGAGCTTTTTCCCATATCTTTTTTGGTACTTTGGGAGCTCTTTACCTACAAAAATTCCCCGATACACTAGATAAACCAAAAACTTCCTGGATTTTCAACTTTGTTTTGGCTGTCGTTCATGCCCTTGCTGAAGTATTAGCCTGTGTCCTTTTTTACGCAACTTCTGGTACTAATGTAGAAAATATGTTTTATGTTCTCTTTGTGCTAGTTGGATTTGGTACAATCATCCATAGTATGGTAGACTATACATTAGCACTAGCTGTCTATAAAGTGCTTCGAAAACGCCGGTAAAAGGAAGAACTATGACAAAAGATCGCAAACAAGCCCTGCTCCAACTCTTGAAAGAAGCTCCTAAAGCCCTCAATGGCCAAAGTTTGGCGGAACATTTTCATGTCACACGTCAGGTCATTGTCCAGGACATTGCAATTTTGAGAGCCGATGGCGCTCCTATCCTATCCACCAATCGTGGCTACGTCTATAAGCAAGTTGATGTCAATCCATACGTCCACAAACTTTTCAAAGTTAAACATGAAGTTGAAGAAATCGGGCAGGAACTCCTTGCTATCGTAGATAATGGTGGACGTGTTCAAAATACCTTGATTGACCATCCCGTTTATGGAGAAATTGAAACCTTGCTGAAACTGTCTTGTCGCAGAGATGTGCAACATTTTCTAGAACAAGTCGAGCATTCTGATTTTAGACCTCTGTCTGAATTAACAGATGGCATCCATTACCACCTAGTCGAAGCTGAAACACAACAAGACCTCCACTATATCGAGGAGGCCTTGGATCAACTTGGTTATTTAGTAAAAGACTAGAAGATTTTCTTCTCCCAATCATCTTCTGTACGGCGAGGGTAGAAAAACTCTGATTTGTCAGGAGCTTCCATCATTTCCATCAAAGGTAACATATCATAGGCCAGATCCAAGTTTGGAAGCTGGTCTTTTTGCACCCAAGAAACTTCTCCTTCTTCTGAAGATTGAAGAGTTCCAGTAAACTCGGTCGCCTTATAACAAATGACAATATAGCGCCCACCTGTATCTAGTGGCCAATTTTTAATGCCGACAAGTTGAGGATTCTGAATAGTCAACCCTGTTTCTTCGTAGATCTCACGAATGACAGACTCTACGAAAGATTCGCCATTTTCTACATGGCCTCCTGGAAAGGCATAACCAGACCAGCGATTGTTTTCAGGAGCACGATACTGCATCACCACGCGCTGAGTTTCGAGGTCTTCAATCAGACAAATATTTGTTAAAATCGTTAATTGGGAACGGGACATAAATTTACTCGCTTTCTAATTTTGAATTATCTTTCACTTTAAACTTAATTACCTTATAACTCTGAAACTTTAAAAAGACACTACTACCTGAACGCCATCCTTTAGCACAATAGTAGTAAGAAAACTCATATAAGGAATCTGGTGTCTCTGAATTATCTATCCGTTTGAAATAAATTCTACCATTCCATCTTCTACTCTAAATCGTTCTCAACTTAACGATAAGGGATTTTTGAACTTTCTATCTCTATTTCAGGATTAGCAAGTTTGAGATAAGGAGCAATATAGTCAGCATCCGTAACTTTTGGACCGAGGATAACCTTCGAATATTTTAAAGGAGCCAGATTGATGTATACAAATAAATCATATCTACCATTATCTTTCGGGCTTAATACGATATGCTTCCTATAATCATTATAGTTAACTTTATCAAAAATTTCTAACCCAATCTCTTCTTTCTTCAAAAAATTCTCATTTGATAAATCATTACCATCTCTATTAATAATTTTTTGAATAGCAGTATCATCTAAATTAATTAAAATACGATACTCCATTTCATACTCATAGTCTTTAACTTTAAAAAGGTAAGAAATCTTCTTCAATTTCTCAGCAAAACTTATTAATTCTTTTTCAGCTTTAAGATCCTGTAATTTTTCAAAAATTTGTTTTAACCTAGAAAGAGATTTATCGACATCCGATTCTTCTTTCTTATCTGAGTTCAAATCTAAATAATGAATTTTAACAAACTCAATGTATTTATGTGCAACAATGCCTTCAAGATAAGTCTTATCATATTCAAGAAATGCACCTTGAGAGGAATCAGCATACTCCTTCCACATAGGTAAACTATCAGAAACTACAGTTAAGGAAGATATAAACACATTTGAAGTTTGATAGTTATGGAAAAATGTATTATCCATCCCTAAATAATCGTAGATCGCTCTTCCCTCCATTGGGTCATTTAACTGTTTTAGATGGGTCAGTCGTAAAAACGGAGATTTTACTTTAGAATCATTTTCATTGTCATCTTTCCAGTCAGCTCTTATAAGAAAACTTGTTAATGTGTCAATCTTAGTATAATGTCCAAAGGAAGCAATTGTTTGAAAATCTTTAACATCAACTTTCAATTTTGAACGAATATCATAAATGATATCATCAGCTTGATTCAAAAGTTTATCAGTATCTGAAGAGAGAATAAAACTGGAATCTCCCTCTTCATCCAATGTATCATTGTCAAATCTTTCGAGTAATTGGATTACTTGATCTCGAATAATATCTGAGTCATTTTTCTTTTCAATACTACTAATAACTTTTATGCATGATTCAATAACTTCTTCGGATGATTCAATAACTTCATTAAAGTGTCGTGCTAAAAAATCAAGGTATTCCTCGACATAATCAGCTCGAGGATTCTCTATGTATAAGTCATTAATTGTTCCAAGGTGCTCCATTTGAAAAATAGATATTTTCTTATCTAGTGAAAAATACCAATAATCAATAGCTTCAAAATTGTATGTTTTTATTATGAAATCAATTATACTTTTTAGTTTCTGTATCAAAAATATCTTTGTTTCTCTTGAAACTTTTCCTTCGATTAATGCCATATAAAAAACTGAAAAAACTGAAGAAACAATAACGTTTTTTTCAGTAGATGGTATTTCAATTACCCAATTAAGAATCGTCAAGAAAGGAGAATCTTCTTCAAAAAAAGCAATATTGGCATCTACATCTTCTATTTTATTCAAATAGTCATATAAACAATGTGAATACCAAAAACAGATATTATCAAATTCAGAATCAGTATTTTGTGCTTTTATTTTTCGGGAAATAATGTCGCCAAAACTCTCTAAAATCTTTCTTTGTACTGAAATAAAAATATATTCTTCGACATAACTGATTAGCAAAAAAATGTCATACAAATTCTTAATTTGCTCTTCTTCAGGGAATTCTAAATAAACTTTTAAAAAAGCATTGAGCTCATTTTTTAATTCTTTTATATTTTCTGAATGATGCCTAATCACTATGATAATATGCTCTACATATTTAAATTGATCTTCTTTAGTTAGAACTAAATAATCATTTATAAGATTTGTTAGCTCAATTCTTAATTCAATTTCATCCATATTTCTAAAAATCTCTACTAAATCATATGGATTGATTTCATTTGTAAAATAATTTAACTTTTCCATTTCATCTCCTTCTAAAACCTACCCCAAAGCCTTGACTTCCAACATCATATCTCGGATCTGAGCAGCTAACTCGAAATCAAGCACTTCGACGGCTTCTTGCATTTGTTTTTCCAGTTTCTTGACCAATTCTTTGCGTTCTTGTTTGTTAAGGCTATTGATATCGACTTCCTTGTCCTCTTCTTTAGCCACAGTTTTGGTAACAGAAATAAGATCACGTATTTCCTTCTTAATAGTTTGTGGCACGATACCGTGTTCTTTATTATAAGCCATCTGAATCTGACGACGGCGGGCAGTTTCATCGATGGCTTTTTGCATAGATTGAGTCATAGTATCAGCATACATGATCACATGCCCTTCGCTATTACGAGCAGCACGACCAATGGTTTGAATGAGTCCACGCTCATTACGAAGGAAGCCTTCCTTGTCAGCATCGAGAATGGCAACTAAACTTACTTCAGGTACATCAATCCCTTCACGAAGAAGATTGATGCCGACCAAGACATCAAAGACTCCCAATCGTAAATCTCGAATAATCTCTGTCCGCTCTAAAGTCTTGATATCCGAGTGCATGTACTTGACCTTGATGCCCATTTCTTTGAAGTAGTCAGTCAAGTCTTCAGCCATTTTCTTGGTCAAGGTTGTAATAAAGGTACGTTCGTTCCTTTCAACACGGGCATTGATTTCACCTAAGAGATCATCAATCTGTCCCATAGTCGGACGGACTTCCACTTCAGGATCCAAGAGCCCAGTCGGTCGAATGATTTGCTCGATCACTGTCTCGGTCTGTTCATTTTCATAGTCACCAGGTGTCGCTGAAACGTAGACAATCTGGTGCACATGACTTTCAAACTCCTCACGGCGTAAAGGTCGATTGTCCAAGGCAGACGGCAAACGGAAACCATAATTAACCAGCATTTCTTTACGCGAACGGTCTCCATTGTACATGCCCTTGATTTGCCCCATTGTCATGTGACTCTCGTCAATCATAATCAAGAAATCATCTGGGAAGAAGTCGAGAAGGGTATAAGGAGGCTCACCCTCACTCCGTCCATCCATGTGACGTGAATAGTTCTCAACCCCGTTGGTATAACCCATCTCACGCAGCATTTCGATATCATACTCTGTCCTCTGTTTCAAACGTTGGGCTTCAAGCAGTTTACCTTCCTTCTCAAAGACAGCTAGTTGTTCTTCTAATTCTGCTTGAATCTTGGCAATGGCAACTTCCATGTGGTCGTCATTGGTCACAAAGTGAGTCGCTGGGAAAATCGCCAAATGATCCACTTCGCCAAGGACTTGACCTGTCAAAGCCTCCACTTCGCGGATACGATCAATCTCATCTCCAAAGAATTCTACTCGAAAAGCGTGTTCATCTCGGGAAGCTGGGAAAATCTCCACCACATCCCCACGAACACGAAATCTTCCCCGTTGGAAATCAATATCATTGCGTTCAAACTGAATATCGACCAAATCATTCAAAAGTTTATCACGAGAAATCTCTAAACCTGGACGCAGACTCACGACACTGTCGGCGTATTCCTTTGGCGAACCCAAACCATAGATACAAGAGACTGAGGCCACGACAATAACATCATTACGCTCCAAAAGGGCTGAAGTCGCTGAGTGACGGAGTTTGTCAATCTCATCGTTAACAGAACTATCCTTCTCAATATAGGTATCGCTAGAAGGGACATAGGCCTCAGGTTGGTAATAATCATAGTAAGACACAAAGTATTCAACAGCATTTTCAGGGAAAAATTCCTTAAACTCCCCATAGAGCTGTCCTGCTAGAGTTTTATTGTGGGCAATAACCAGAGTTGGTTTATTGACTTTGGAAATGACCTGACTCATGGTATAGGTCTTCCCTGTACCAGTCGCCCCCATGAGAATCTGAGCTTTTTCTCCCCCCTCAATGTTATCTACCAACTGCTCGATAGCTTGGGGTTGATCTCCTGATGGTTGGTATTTTGATACTAATTTAAATTGATTGTCTGTAATGCGATTGATCATAAGAATCCTCTCTCCATGTGCTATTCCTATTTTAACATACTTGTAGCATTTTCACGAAGAAAAGGACGGACCGAAGTCACATCATTTCATTTTCTTTCTTTAATTGATAAGCGAGATAGACAATCAGCAGTAATAAAACTAGACTTGTCATGATAGAACCTTCAATCCCAAAAGAACCACCTGATAGCCAATCTTGATTGCCTTGTGGTAAAAAGGTCATCAAAGACGTTCCTGATGGCTGACCACTAACTAAAATCCCAAAGAGATTGCCCTGAGCAAAATTCCAAGCCCCATGAATACCTGCAACACCCCAAACTGTATCGGTTTTGAGAAGGTAAAGAGCCATGGCAACTCCAAATAAGAAGAGATTCACTAGAGATAGAGGTGTAAGACCAGAATTGCTCACATGAAGGAAGGTAAAGAATAGGCTAGATATGACGACAGCAAGTTTTAGATTCGTTCTTGAGGACAATTGAGGAAGGAGCCAAGCACGGGACACCACTTCTTCTGCTGTCCCCTGTAAAATCCAAAATGGGATAGTAAAGACAACAAAGAAAATGGAATAAGGATTCAAGTGAATAGACTCCAAACGATATTGACCCAAGGCCACTAAAGCTAACAAGGTCAGAAGAAAGAGTGCCAGGCCTAGACCAAATCCTTTAAAAAGATTGCTGAGGAAATTCTCTCTATAAAATCCCAAGGTCCGAATAGGTCTTTTCTCAACTTTTCTTGTCCATCTGAACACAGTATTGAGAATAAAACCAAAGGACAGCAATGATAAAATTAAACGAAAGTCACTTGTTCTATCCATCAAGCTCTGCTGCAAGGTCTGCAAGTAAGTTGCAAGATTTTGACCAGTCTCTCCAAAATTTCTAGCAAGTCCGATAAGAGCTAACAAACTAATACCATACAAAGTATAAGCCACAAACTCTCCTATAAAGACAAAAACAAAGGCTAACAAGGGGCTTGTGTAAATATTTAAACTCATTTTTGAAGCCTGGAAGTCTTTAAATATTCTTTTGTTCTTCATATCCCTGTCCTCTTTTCTTCCATTATATACTATTATTATAGCACTTTATAGTAGCAATTCAAGAAAGAATCTATGTTATATTTTCTAACATAAAAACCTCATGATTTGCATTTTTTTGTTTTTTCTGATATAATGGGAAAATATTCGGAAAAGGAGACTAAAAATGAAGAAAAAATTTCTAGCATTTTTGCTAATTTTATTCCCAATTTTCTCATTAGGTATTGCAAAAGCTGAGACGATTAAGATTGTGTCTGATACCGCCTATGCACCGTTTGAGTTTAAAGATTCAGATCAAACTTATAAAGGAATTGATGTTGACATTATTAACAAAGTCGCTGAGATTAAAGGATGGAACATTCAGATGTCCTATCCTGGATTTGACGCAGCGGTAAATGCGGTTCAAGCTGGTCAAGCTGACGCAATCATGGCAGGAATGACAAAGACTGCAGAACGTGAAAAAGTTTTCACCATGTCTGATACTTACTATGATACAAAAGTTGTCATTGCAACTACAAAGTCACACAAGATTAGTCAGTATGATCAATTAAAAGGTAAAACTGTTGGTGTTAAAAACGGAACTGCCGCTCAACGTTTCCTTGAAACAATCAAAGATAAATACGGTTTTAGCATTAAAACATTTGATACTGGTGATTTGATGAACAACAGCTTGAGTGCTGGTGCCATTGATGCCATGATGGATGATAAACCTGTTATCGAATATGCCATTAACCAAGGTCAAGACCTCCATATTGAAATGGATGGTGAAGCTGTAGGTAGCTTTGCTTTCGGTGTGAAAAAAGGTAGCAAATACGAGCACCTGGTTACTGAATTTAACCAAGCCTTGGCTGAAATGAAAAAAGATGGTAGCCTTGATAAAATCATCAAGAAATGGACTGCTTCATCATCTTCAGCAGTGCCAACTACAACTACTCTAGCAGGATTAAAAGCCATTCCTGTTAAGGCTAAATACATCATTGCCAGCGATTCTTCTTTTGCACCTTTTGTTTTCCAAAATTCAAGTAACCAATTTACTGGTATTGATATGGAATTGATTAAGGCAATCGCTAAAGACCAAGGTTTTGAAATCGAAATCACCAACCCTGGTTTTGATGCAGCTATCAGCGCTGTCCAAGCTGGTCAAGCAGATGGTATCATTGCTGGTATGTCTGTTACAGATGCTCGTAAGGCAACTTTTGACTTCTCAGAATCATACTACACTGCTAATACTATCCTTGGTGTCAAAGAATCAAGCACTATTGCTTCTTATGAAGACTTGAAAGGGAAGACAGTCGGTGTTAAAAACGGAACTGCTTCTCAAACCTTCCTAACAGAAAATCAAAGCAAATACGGTTACAAAATCAAAACTTTTGCTGATGGTTCTTCAATGTATGACAGTTTAAACACTGGGGCAATCGATGCCGTTATGGATGATGAACCTGTTCTCAAATATTCTATCAGCCAAGGTCAAAAATTGAAAACTCCAATCGCTGGAACTCCAATCGGTGAAACAGCCTTTGCCGTTAAAAAAGGAGCAAATCCAGAATTGATTGAAATGTTCAACAACGGACTTGCAAATCTTAAAGCAAACGGGGAATTCCAAAAGATTCTTGATAAATACCTAGCTAGCGAATCTTCATCTGCTTCAACAAGCACTGTTGATGAGACAACTATCTGGGGCTTGCTCCAAAACAACTACAAACAACTCCTTAGTGGGCTTGGTATCACTCTTGCTCTAGCTCTTATCTCATTTGCTATTGCCATTGTTATCGGGATTATCTTCGGTATGTTTAGTGTCAGCCCCTACAAATCTCTTCGTGTGATCTCTGAGATTTTCGTTGACGTTATCCGTGGTATTCCATTGATGATTCTTGCAGCCTTCATCTTCTGGGGAATTCCAAACTTCATCGAATCTATCACAGGCCAACAAAGTCCAATTAACGACTTCGTAGCCGGTACTATTGCCCTCTCACTCAATGCAGCGGCTTATATCGCTGAAATCGTTCGTGGTGGTATTCAGGCCGTTCCAGTTGGTCAAATGGAAGCCAGCCGAAGCTTGGGTATCTCTTATGGAAAAACCATGCGTAAGATTATCTTGCCACAAGCAACTAAATTAATGTTGCCAAACTTTGTTAACCAATTCGTTATCGCTCTTAAAGATACAACTATCGTATCTGCTATCGGTTTGGTTGAACTCTTCCAAACTGGTAAGATTATCATTGCCCGTAACTACCAAAGTTTCAAGATGTATGCAATCCTTGCTATCTTCTATCTTGTAATTATCACACTTTTGACTAGACTAGCGAAACGCTTAGAAAAGAGGATTCGTTAATGGCAAAATTAAAAATTGATGTAAATGACTTACATAAGCAATATGGAAAAAATAAGGTCCTAAAAGGAATTACGACTAAGTTCTATGAAGGAGACGTTGTCTGTATCATCGGGCCTTCAGGTTCTGGTAAGTCAACTTTCCTTCGTAGTCTCAATCTTCTAGAAGAAGTTACGAGCGGTCACATCACTGTGAACGGTTATGACTTAACTGAAAAAACAACCAACGTTGACCACGTCCGTGAAAATATCGGAATGGTATTCCAACACTTCAATCTCTTCCCTCACATGTCTGTATTGGACAACATTACTTTTGCTCCAATTGAGCACAAGTTGATGACTAAGGAAGAAGCTGAGAAATTGGGAATGGAGTTGCTTGACAAAGTTGGGCTAGCAGATAAAGCTAATGCTAACCCAGATAGCCTATCAGGAGGACAAAAACAACGTGTGGCCATCGCTCGTGGACTAGCAATGAATCCAGACATCATGCTCTTTGATGAACCAACTTCTGCCCTTGATCCTGAGATGGTCGGAGACGTACTAAACGTTATGAAGGAATTGGCTGAACAAGGCATGACCATGATTATCGTAACCCATGAGATGGGATTTGCCCGTCAGGTTGCCAACCGCGTTATCTTTACTGCAGATGGTGAATTCCTTGAAGACGGAACACCTGATCAAATCTTTGATAACCCTCAACACCCACGTCTGAAAGAGTTCTTGGACAAGGTCTTAAACGTCTAAACTCAAACTGTAAGGATTTCCTTGCAGTTTTTTTCTATCTCGTATTGGATTTTTTGATTTTTCGGAAAATTATGTTAGAATTAAGTTTATGAAATGAGATTTTCTCATACCTAGCAAGACTAGGAATAAAAATAGAAATTAGGTAGCTAGATGTCATCTAAGGTTATTGTTACAATTTTCGGTGCGAGTGGAGACCTGGCTAAACGCAAGCTCTACCCTTCCCTTTTTAGACTATATAAATCCGGCAATCTTTCCAAGCACTTTGCAGTTATTGGAACTGCCCGTCGTCCTTGGAGCAAGGAATATTTTGAATCTGTTGTTGTCGAATCTATCCTTGATTTGGCAGATAGTACCGAACAGGCTCAAGAGTTCGCTAGCCACTTCTACTATCAAAGTCATGATGTCAATGATACAGAGCACTACATTGCTTTACGTCAATTGCAGGCTGAACTCAATGACAAGTACCAAGCTGAAGACAACAAGCTCTTCTTCTTGTCTATGGCACCTCAGTTCTTTGGAACTATCGCAAAACACCTCAAGTCCGAAAACATTGTAGATGGTAAAGGTTTTGAACGTTTAATCGTTGAAAAACCATTTGGTACAGATTACGCAAGCGCAAGCAAGTTGAATGACGAGCTCCTAGCAACATTTGACGAAGAACAAATTTTCCGTATCGACCATTATCTTGGTAAGGAAATGATCCAAAGCATCTTTGCAGTTCGCTTTGCCAACTTGATTTTTGAAAACGTTTGGAACAAAGACTTTATCGACAATGTTCAAATTACCTTTGCGGAGCGCTTGGGTGTAGAAGAACGTGGTGGCTACTATGATGAATCTGGCGCCCTCCGTGACATGGTACAGAACCATACTCTACAATTGCTTTCCCTCCTTGCCATGGACAAGCCAGCCAGCTTCACAAAGGACGAGATTCGTGCCGAAAAGATTAAGGTCTTTAAAAACCTCTATCACCCAACTGATGAAGAACTTAAAGAACACTTTATCCGTGGTCAATACCGTTCAGGTAAGATTGATGGCATGAAATACATTTCTTATCGTAGCGAGCCAAATGTTAATCCAGAATCAACAACTGAAACCTTTGCATCTGGTGCCTTCTTTGTAGACAGCGATCGCTTCCGTGGTGTTCCTTTCTTCTTCCGTACTGGTAAACGTCTGACTGAAAAAGGAACTCATGTCAACATCGTCTTTAAACAAATGGACTCTATCTTTGGTGAGCCACTTGCTCCAAACATTTTAACCATCTATATCCAACCAACAGAAGGATTCTCTCTTAGCCTAAATGGGAAGCAAGTAGGAGAAGAATTCAACTTGGCTCCTAACTCACTCGATTACCGTACAGATGCGACCGCAACTGGTGCTTCTCCAGAACCATACGAGAAATTGATTTATGATGTCCTAAATAACAACTCAACTAACTTTAGCCACTGGGATGAAGTTGGTGCGTCATGGAAATTAATTGACCGTATCGAAGATCTCTGGGCCGAAAATGGTGCCCCACTTCATGACTATAAAGCTGGAAGCATGGGACCTCAAGCTAGCTTTGACTTACTTGAAAAATTCGGTGCCAAATGGACTTGGCAACCAGATATCGCCTATCGTCAAGATGGTCGTTTAGAATAAAAAAAATCCTGCAAGTTTGTACCTTGCAGGATTTTTGCTTCTGATTAGATTAAGCCTTCCAAGAGACCCTTCATAAAGTTTTCATTAATATTCTTAATAAAATTAACAGCAAATTTATAGCACCAAGTATAGATAAAACTGAAAATAATTTATTACCTGTTTTAGGCAAATTTCTTTCAATTCTTTTTGGATATTGATGAATCTTTAATTCATTATTTTTTTCAATCATATCAGAATTAGCATTTTCAAACAAATTACCTTCACCATATGGACTAAATCCATTATTTTGTAATGCATCCTGAACATATAAATCCATGTTTATACTTTCACTATTATTCTTATCCGTAGATTGAACAGTATTTATATTTTCATTGCTAGTCTTATCCGTAGATTGAACAGAAGTTGAATTTTCACTGTCAGTCTTATCCGTAGATTGAACAGAAGTTAAATTTTCACTGTCAGTCTTGTCCGTAGATTGAACAGTATTTATATTTTCATTGCTAGTCTTATCCGTAGATTGAACAGAAGTTGAATTTTCATTGCTAGTCTTATTCGTAGATTGAACAGAAGTTGAATTTTCACTGTCAGTCTTATCCGTAGATTGAACAGAAGTTGAATTTTCACTGTCAGTCTTATCCGTAGATTGAGCAGTATTTATATTTTCATTGTCAGTCTTATCCGTAGATTGAGCAGAAGTTGAATTTTCACTGTCAGTCTTATCTGTAGATTGAGCAGTATTTATATTTTCATTGTCAGTCTTATCCGTAGATTGAGCAGAAGTTGAATTTTCACTGTCAGTCTTATCCGTAGATTGAGCAGTATTTATATTTTCATTGCTAGTCTTATCCGTAGATTGAGCAGAAATTACACTTTCATCTATTGGCTGGTTATTTGATAATGAGTCTGTTGGTAATATATTAGCATCATTTTTTGACTCTTTTTCACTATTAATCGAATCTAGGGATGAAATTTCCCTTCTATTAGCTACTCTTAGAATCGGAGAAGATTCTTTAGGTAAATTCTCAGAATTATACTCTGAAATATTTTTTGCCTTGTCATAAATAGCTAATCTACTTATCTCCCAGTCACCTGGGAAACTATTTTCATCTACTTGATATCTAAAAATAAACTGACCTTCTTTATTTAATTTGCCTGTTAATATTTCATACTTAGAAGGAGAAGACACTGAACGAATTGTCAAGTAAGCTGAATCTAATTGTCTATTATCGCTTGCATCTACTGTATAGGTTACAACATCATGTTCCGTAGCGCTTATCTGATTTAACTTAATTGAAATTAATTTAGGTGCTTCTGTGTCTGGTTGAAGATTAGTTGAAATAGTTAAAATCGGAGAAGATTCTTTAGGTAAATTCTCAGAATTATACTCTGAAATATTTTTTGCCTTGTCATAAATAGCTAATCTACTTATCTCCCAGTCACCTGGGAAACTATTTTCATCTACTTGATATCTAAAAATAAACTGACCTTCTTTATTTAATTTGCCTGTTAATATTTCATACTTAGAAGGAGAAGACACTGAACGAATTGTCAAGTAAGCTGAATCTAATTGTCTATTATCGCTTGCATCTACTGTATAGGTTACAACATCATGTTCCGTAGCGCTTGCCTGATTTAACTTAATTGAAATTAATTTAGGCGCTTCTGTGTCTGGTTGAAGATTACTTGAAATAGTTAAAATCGGAGAAGATTCTTTAGGAATATTCTCAGAATCATACTCTGAAATATTTTTTGCCTTGTCATAAATAGATAAGCTACTGATCTGCCAGTCACCTGGAAAAGTATTTTCATCTACTTGATACCTAAAAATAAACTGACCTTCTTTATTTAATTTTCCTGTTAATATTTCATACTTAGAAGGAGAAGACACTGAACGAATTGTCAAGTAAGCTGAATCTAATTGTCTATTATCGCTTGCATCTACTGTATAGGTTACAACATCATGTTCCGTAGCGCTTGCCTGATTTAACTTAATTGAAATTAATTTAGGTGCTTCTGTGTCTGGTTGAAGATTATTTGCAACATTATTTAAACTTGATTCACCTACTTTCAATGGTTTACTATATAGTGCCAATGCGTCTTCACCATCTATATCTACATAATTATCAGAATCATCTCGTAAAGTGATCCCATTTATCCTCCATATACCACTAGATAATTTTTCATCAACTTCTAAGGTAAAAGAGAAAGTACCATCTGAAGTTGGAGAATCTGCATATAGTGCTTTTATTTTCCCGTTTTCATCATTTTTTAAAACAATTGTAGCGGTAGTTAATTTGCCGTTATCTTTTGCTTTTAGGGTGTAATTAACACGCTCACCTGACCTCACTTCTGTCTTATCTGAAGCTAGAGATACAAATTCAGGCGGGGTAACATCGACAGTAACATTATTTTCTACTTTTAGAGGTGTACTATATAGTGCCAATGCATCTTCACCATCTATATCTACATAATTATCAGAATCATCTCGTAAAGTGATCCCATTTATCCTCCATATACCACTAGATAATTTTTCATCAACTTCTAAGGTAAAAGAGAAAGTACCATCTGAAGTTGGAGAATCTGCATATAGTGCTTTTATTTTCCCGTTTTCATCATTTTTTAAAACAATTGTAGCGGTAGTTAATTTGCCCTTATCATGTGCTTTTAGAGTGTAATTAACACGCTCACCTGATCTCACTTCTGTCTTATCTGAAGTTAGAGATACAAATTCAGGTGGGTCAACATCGACAGTAGTATTAATTAAATTTTCCGTTACACCCGAATAGGTATAATTCTCTTCAGCTTGAGCATTTTCACATAAAGTTGCCCCACATATTAATAAACCTGTCAAGCTAACTTTGGTAATTTTATTCCAACTAATATATTTCATAAATATATCTCCACATTTTTAAAAATCAAAATATTAAATTAAGCCTTCCAAGAGACCCTTCATAAAGTTTTCTGAGTTAAACTCTCCAATATCATCGATTTTTTCACCAAAACCAATCAATTTTACAGGAATATTGAGTTCTTCACGGATAGCTAGAACCACACCACCTCGGGCAGTTCCATCAATCTTAGTCAAGACAATTCCTGTTAAAGGAGTGATTTTTGAAAATTCTTTGGCCTGTACAAGAGCATTTTGACCTGTTGATGCATCAAGTGCTAAGAAGGTTTCATGCGGTGCTTCTGGCACAACACGTTTGATGATGCGACCAATCTTTTCCAACTCAGCCATGAGGTTATCCTTATTTTGCAGACGACCTGCGGTGTCAATCATGAGAATATCGATACCTTCAGCCACTGCACGTTCCATGCCATCAAAGACTACACTAGCTGGATCAGCTTTTTCAGGTCCAGTCACTACTGGAACATCTACTCGTCGGCCCCATTCAGCTAGCTGGGCTACTGCTCCTGCACGGAAGGTATCTGCCGCAACCAGCATGACCTTCTTACCTGCTTGTTTGTAGCGGTGAGCTAGTTTCCCGATAGAAGTTGTCTTCCCAACACCATTAACCCCGACAAAGAGCATGACTGTCAAGCCATCTTGGAAGTGAATACTTTCATCGTAGTTGCCATCCTTTTCATAAAGCTCAACCAATTTCTCAATGATGACACGGCGAAGGGCGTCAGGTTTCTTGGCGTTTTCAAGCTTGGCTTCGTAGCGTAGCTCCTCTGTTAAGTTGGAAGCTACTTGGACACCAACGTCACTCATGATGAGCAGTTCTTCTAGTTCCTCGAAAAATTCTTCGTCAACAGAGCGGAAATTAGCAAAGAAGGCGTTCAAGCGGGCACCGAAGCCTGTACGAGTTTTCTTAAGACTGCGGTCATATTTTTCCTGAACAGTTTCTTCTGCTTGAGGAATTTCTGGTTCAAGAACTTCAGAACTATTTTCTTCTGCAGCTTCTATGAACTCAGGATTTTCTTCCTCTGGAACTTCTTCTGAGTTTGGTAATTCTTCTACTTCTTCTTGTTGAACTTCTGCAACTGGCTCTGAATTATAATTTTCTTCAACTGTGTCTTGGATTTCCTCTTCTTCAAGCACAGCTTCTTCAGCAACCTCTGCTTCTTCTTGAGAAACTTCCTCAGCTTCTGTAAGGGCAGTCTCAGTATCTTCAGACAAATCAAGATTTTCCAGAGCTTCTTTTACAACTTCTTCGATTTTAGGTTCTTCTTTTTTTCCGAATAGACGGTCAAACAATCCCATATCTTAGTTCTCCTTTAGCACGTATTCTTCTATAGCCCAGGCGACAGCTTCCTCATCATTGGTCATTGGAGTCACCACATTTGCGACTGCCTTGACTTCAGGAACAGCGTTTTGCATGGCAACACCGAGCCCTGCCCATTCAATCATAGAAAGGTCATTGGCTTCATCACCACAGGCCATCACTTGACTTTGATCGATTCCCAGATGGCTGATTAGTTTGGCCAAACCTGTTGCTTTGTGTACATTCTTTGGTGACCACTCTAGCAACATTTCACGTGATTTAAAGATTTCATATTGTTCAAATAATTCTGGCGAAATCTTCTGAATGGCTGCATCCAAGGGTTCTTGAGCAAAGGCAGTCACGCACTTATTGTAGGTCATTTGACTAGATAAGTCTTCAAAGTCAACTGGAACAAAAGTCAAAGCTGGATTGAATTTGGCATAAAGACTTTCTTGGTCCGATTGGATTTGATAAACAGTTCCTTCTGAGATGGCATCAAGAGGCAGTGATAATTTCTCTGTTTCCTCATACAAGCGTGCCACATCATCATATGAAAAGACTGTCTTATCAAGGATTTCACCTGTATTTTTCTGAACCAACCCACCATTAAAAGTAATGGTATACTCATCTTCGTGGCCGTCAGTCCCTAGCTCATGGAGAAAGAAATCCATAGCTTTTAAGGGACGACCAGTTGTCAATACGACCTTGATACCACGATCACGCGCAGCTTTCAGGGTTGCCTTGGTACGATCCGTCAGCCTTTTATCAGTAGTCAACAAGGTCCCGTCCAAGTCCAATGCAATCAATTTTATATCTGCCATTATAAGCCCTCCATATAAGCTATAACCGACTGGTCCTTATGGTGACCAATCACAGTCTCTGCTAATTCTAAAATTTCTGGTCGCGCATTTTCAGGAGCTACAGGATGACCGACAACCTGCATCATGTGCAAGTCATTTAGATTGTCTCCAAAAGCCATAACCTGATCCATTGTGATACCAAGTTTTTTAGCTAATTCAACAATGGCTACTCCCTTATCGACATAGTCCAGAACAATATCAATAGATTCAAAGCCAGTTGTCATGGCCTTAACACCAGGAACATTTTCATTTACCCAAGCTTCTCCAGCTTCTAGCGTTTCTTCTGTGAAGTTGGTTGTAAATTTGAAAATATCATCTGTGATATCTTCCAGGCTCGCTACTTTTTGGATATTTTCATTATAATGCTGGCTCTCTTTCAAATAGGTCGCATCAACCGTATCTAGCACATAAGAGCCCTTCTTCCCAGTCAAGAGCAATTTATTGATATCTACATAAGGTGACATTTTCAGCTTTTCAAAAGTTGATAGATAAAACTCACGAGACATAGTCGCTTCATACAAGTCTTGACCTCGATATTCGACCAAACTACCATTTTCAGCGATGAAAATAATGTCATCACGAACATCAGCAAATAATTTTTCTAAAGACAGAAATCCCCGCCCCGAAGCCACCGCAAAATAAATCCCTTTTTCCTTGTAGGAAACTAAAAGAGACTTGAGGCGGTCCATATCAAAGCGTCCATTAACATCTAGGAAGGTTCCGTCCATATCCGTTGCTACTAGTTTAATTGTCATCCTTCAATACTTTCTAAATCTTTTAACTTAACTGAAACAATCTTTGAAACACCTGATTCTTGCATGGTCACTCCATAAATGGAATCAGCCGCTGCCATGGTCCCCTTACGGTGAGTTACGACGATGAACTGACTGTCCTTGTCAAAGCGGTTGAGATAATCTCCAAAACGTTTAACATTGGCTTCGTCCAGCGCAGCCTCTACTTCATCCAAGATAACAAACGGGATAGTCTTAACTCGAATGATAGAGAAAAGCAAGGCTAGAGCTGACAAAGCTTTCTCCCCACCACTCATGAGGTTGAGAGACTGGATTTTCTTGCCTGGAGGTTGGACAGAAATTTCAACCCCAGCTGTCAGCAAGTCTCCTTCAGTCAAAATCAAGTCAGCCTGACCTCCGCCAAACATCTGCTTGAAGGTCACTTTAAAGGACTCACGAATAGCTTCAAAGGTTGATTTAAAGCGTTCCTTGACCTCATCATTCATCTCTGTGATGGTTTCTAGGAGCAGGTTTTTCGCTGACAAAATATCATCTCGCTGGCTATTTAGGAAATCCAAGCGGCTGTGAACTTCTTCGTACTGTTCAATAGCTTCCAAATTGACAGGACCCAGTGAGCGAATAGCCTTCTCTAAATCCTTAACCTCTTGCTCCGCCAGATTGAGATTTTCCAACTCATGCGCCTTTTCTAGAGCTTCAGTATAGCTAATCTGATATTGGTCTGTTAATTGACTTTGTAGATGGCGCAAACGCTCGCTGATCTTTTCTTTCTTGGCTTCAGCACGTGTTTGCTTGCGAATCCACTCTTCATTCTGCTGGCGAGCCTGTTCCAAATGACTGGCAATATCATCCAGTTGACCCTCGATATCATCCAACTCAAACTGCTTGCGAATCAAACCTTGTTGGAGATTTGTTTTCTGAGTTTTGGCTTCTTCGGCCTGCTGGGCTAGAAGCTCTGTATCAACCTTCTCAAGATTGTCAACCTTTTCTTGAAGAAGGCGCTGGATTTCCTCTTGTTCGATATCTAAATTGTCCAATTCCTTGCCTAAACGCTCAATATCAGCCACTTCATAACGTTTTTGCCCTTGCAGTTCTGTCTTAAGCAGGCGAGCTTGCGCTAGCTCTTCCTGCAAGTTTTGATAGCGTTCTTGGATGGCGTTTTTGTTAGACTTAATCCCTTCAATCTCAGCTTCCAGATTTTTCTTTTCACTGGCGATTGTAGTAAGGCGCTCTTGGCATTTTTCCTTATCCGCTTGCCAATCTCCCTCAGAAAGACGATTTAATTCCTCTTCTTGGAGTTTCCAAAGAGTTTCCAGTTCCTCAACTTGCTGACTAGTCTGCTGATAAGCGAGGGACAAGCCTTGCTCCTGAATACGAGCCTGCTCTCCCTGAGATTTGATGGCCTCTAACTTTTCTGTCAATGAAACCATCTCATCTTGCAAATTCTTCAAACTCGCTTCATCTGTACGCAAGCTTGCTTCTTCTTCAGCAATTTCTTTTTGTAATTGCTCCAGTTCTGGTTTGATGAAAATGCTATTATTCTGGCGATTAGCTCCACCCGCATAGGAACCACCTGTACGAAGTTCTGTCCCATCCAATGTCACCATGCGAACCTGATAACGAACTTGTCGAGCAGCTGCACGCGCATGTTCTACAGTATCAAAAATAGCTGTTGTTGCTAGCAAGTTCTTGAAAATAGCTTCCAGTCTAGTATCGAATGTCACCAACTCATCTGCCATGCCAAGGAAACCTGAGCTTGTAGCAATAGCATCTTGGTTCTGACTAGAAATCGTACGCGCCTTGATAGTGGTCAAAGGAAGGAAGGTTGCACGACCAGCTCTGTTTCGTTTGAGGAAATCAATCGCCTTGGTTGCCGCGTTTTCATCTTCCACGATGATATGCTGGCTGCTAGCTCCGAGCGCGATTTCCAGCGCAGTTTGATAATGCACATCAAAGGTCAGGTGCTCACTGACTGCCCCAATAATCCCACCAAGGCGGTCTTTTTCTTGGAGGACACTCTTAACACCTGCATAAAAGTTACTATGATTTCTCAGGATATTTTCCAAACTTTGGGCTCTAGCCTGTTTGTTTTTGAGACTATCCAGACGGTCAAAGAGTTGACTTTGTTGAGTTTGATAGGAAGTTTCCTGCTCCTCTTGCTCCTTGGCACAGACTTGGTAGTCGGCCAGTAATTTCTGAACTTGCTCCTTGGCAGTTTCAAGCTCTTCTTTTTGATGACTAGCCTTCTCTTTAGCTGTAGCTAACTGTTCTTTCAGCTTTTCTAATTGATCTGCTTGTTTTTGAGAAAGCTGACGACTATTTTCCAACTCATTCTCAATACGAGTCAGTTGGTTTGAGACATCCGCTTCTTCTTGTAAAAGAGCTACAAAGCGTTCACGTAAGAGCTCAATCATCTGATCAGGATCATCTGAAAAAGCTAGTAATTCAGCTTCTAAACGATTGAGTTTTTGATTATTTTGAATTAGATTGTGTTCTAATTGTCCCAAGTTCGCTTCTTTTTCAGCCTTTTCCTGATTTAGAGCCTTTCTCTTATCCTCCAAAGCAGCCAAACGGGCTTGTGCCTCCTGTTGATTCAGGGCCACTTGCTCGGACTCCAGTTTCGATAGGGCTAATTTTCTTTCTAAATCACTAATCAGACTGGTCAAATCCATCAAACTGCCTTGGTCTTTGGCCATTTCAGCTTGTAAATCTTGGCGTTGCTTTTTAAGAGTTTGGTTTTCTTCTTCTAATTTTTCACGCTTTTGGTAGTAACTCGTCAAGAGTTCCTGAACCTGTGCCAACTCTTCTTCTGTCGACTCTAGTTCAGCCTTATTTTCCTTGATTTGAGCAACTAAAACATCCAAGTAAATAGCCTTGCGTTGACCTTCTAAGTCTAGAAACTTACGAGCATTTTCAGCTTGCTTCTCAAGAGGCTTGATTTGATTATCCAACTCGTAGATAATGTCTTCTAGACGATCTAGATTATCCTGAGTTTGCTGCAGTTTACTCTCTGTCTCTTTTCGACGAGTCTTATATTTCAAAACTCCTGCAGCTTCTTCAAAAATAGCTCTGCGTTCTTCAGGCTTGGAGTTGAAAATCTCCTCAACCTTCCCTTGGGAAATGATAGAGAAGGAATCTCGTCCCAAACCTGTATCCAAGAAAAGATCATGAATATCACGAAGACGAACTTTCTTGCCGTCAATCTTGTATTCGCTATCACCACTACGATAGATATGGCGTTCTACCCTGATTTCTTGACCTAAATCCTTGATAAATCCATCATTATTATCCAAAGTCACAACTACAGAAGCATAATTGAGCGGTTTGCGACTTTCAGTTCCAGCAAAAATGACATCGGGCATCTTGCCCCCACGGAGACTCTTGACACTAGACTCTCCCAAAGCCCAACGCAGACTTTCTGTAATATTCGACTTTCCAGATCCATTGGGTCCAACAACTGCCGTAACACCTTGGTCAAATACGACCTTGGTCTTGTCAGCAAAAGACTTGAATCCCTGAATTTCGATTTCCTTTAAATACATGAATCCAGCCCTTTCTCAACGGCATTTTTGGCAGCTTCCTGCTCTGCTAATTTCTTAGAACGGCCTTGACCTTGACCAATGCTCTTACCTTCAACAAGAACTTCTACATCAAAAACCTTATCGTGGGCAGGACCCGTTTCAGAAATCACCTGATAACGAATAGCCACATCTCCATTGACCTGAAGTAACTCTTGGAGATGGGTTTTGTAGTCTGTAATCATCTCAAACTCGCCTGCTTCAACCTTAGGAATCATGACTTGATAGATAAATTCCTTGACCTTGGCCACATCCTTGTCCAAAAGGAGGGCACCAAGAAAGGCTTCAAAGGCATCGCCAAGAATGGTGTCACGATTTCGACCACCAGATTTTTCTTCTCCCTTACCCAGCTTGATAAACTGGTCAAACTGGCAATCACGCGCAAAACCAGCCAAACTCTCCTCGCGAACAATCATGGCACGGAGTTTGGACAAATCACCCTCAGGCTTTTTAGGATATTTTTTATACAGATATTCTGAAATCAATAACTGTAGAACAGCGTCTCCTAAAAATTCCAAGCGTTCATTGTGTGAAATTTTTAAGAGGCGGTGCTCATTGGCATAACTCGTATGAGTAAAGGCAGTCTCCAGTAAGTTTTTGTCTGCAAATTCGATTGCAAAATGGTTTTTAAGTACAGTTTGTAATTCTTTCATACCAACCTCTTTCTAACTGATAACAGTCCTTTTTATTATATCAAAAAAAGCCCCCTGAGTCACTTTAAAACGGGACTGGAGGAGATTTGGGCATTCTATAGAATATGATTTTCAGTTTTAGGGAAAAATTTGAGGCAGGATAAAGAAAAAAGCCCTATTAAAGGCTTTTTAGGATGTTTACATCCACCCTGAGGGAATCGAACCCCCATCTCAAGAACCGGAATCTTACGTGATATCCATTACACTAAGGGTGGAAACCTGTTTTATTATAACAGAAATTTGCTCTAATAACAAGTTTTTTCTAGACGGATAGCCCGTCTTAGTGGGAAGCATCCCCATTCCAGATTGAGTTTTTCACGATCACATAATCAACGTGTTTAAGGTCAGCAACCTGACGTCCACCTGCGTATGAAATGGCACTTTGAAGGTCTTGTTCCATCTCAGTTAAAGTGTCTTGCAGATGACCTTTGGCAGGAAGCAAGATGCGTTTTCCTTCCACGTTCTTATAAGCTCCTTTTTGGTATTGGGAAGCTGAACCGTAGTATTCTTTGAATTGTTCACCATCAACTTCAATTGTTTTCCCTGGACTTTCGATGTGTCCTGCAAAGAGGGAACCAATCATAACCATGCTGGCACCGAAACGGATAGACTTGGCAATATCGCCGTGAGTACGAATTCCTCCATCTGCAATGATTGGTTTACGTGCAGCCTTGGCACACCAACGGAGAGCAGCCAACTGCCAACCACCTGTACCAAAACCAGTCTTGACCTTGGTGATACAAACCTTACCAGGACCGATTCCAACCTTAGTCGCATCCGCACCAGCATTCTCCAATTCACGCACAGCTTCTGGTGTTCCCACATTTCCTGCAATAACAAAAGTATCTGGTAATTCTTTCTTGATGTGTTGAATCATAGAAATCACGCTATCCGCATGACCATGGGCAATATCAATCGTGATGTACTCAGGAGCATCAGCCTTGAGCTGGCTGACAAAATCATACTCATAATCCTTAACACCGACAGAGATAGAAGCAATGAGCCCTTGCTCATGCATGCGCTTAATAAATGGAATACGTCCTGCCTCATCAAAACGGTGCATAATGTAGAAGTACCCACCTTTAGCCAATTGCTCTGCTACACTTTCATCCAAAATTGTCTGCATATTAGCTGGCACAACAGGTAGTTTAAAGGTGTGCTTTCCTAGAGTGACACTTGTGTCCGCTTCTGCACGGCTTTTAATCACACATTTATTTGGAATCAATTGAATATCTTCGTAATCAAAAATTGGAAATTCATTTAACATATCGATGTCTCGTTTCTTTTGTAATGACCTACCTATGCTCTCGCATCACTACGCCTTTTCCGACGTTTCCTTAATTTATTATAAAACAAAGTACAGTTTTTGTCAAATAATTTTATAATTTAAATTATATTGTTCGGTTTTTACTTATATCAAAGACAAAAAAGTGGAGAGATTATTTTCTCCACACTTCTTCTCTATCCTAATAATACTCGCCCTGACGATAGTCCCATGAGTTAAAGGTGTCTGACAGGTGCATCATAATCTTATCAATGTCAAGCCCTTTGCGGATTACAACTGGAGCTGGTGAAGTTGAACGTGCTCCCCCTTGTTCTGGGATGAGTTTGCCGTCTTTATCGACCATAGACACCATCACACCTTGCTCATAGCGTGTTTCAATCGTTTTGTCAGGTTGGATAGATGCCACATAATCATCTGCTTCAATGACAAGATCTACTGCTCCTTCGATACGTTCTCCGATACCTTCTACCTTACCACGATTTCCTTTTCCAGATGGGTTTGCAGATGAGGCATAAACCATCTTGCCTTCTTCCCAAAGTTTGGCAGCCAATTGTTCACCCGCTTTCCCAAATTTGATAACAAAACAGCTAGTACCACGCACGTCAGTCATGAGTTCTTCACGGCCATCCCCATAAGCTTTTAGTTTTTCAAAGGCTTCTGGTTTCCAAGGAAGGATACAACCAAGAAGAATATCTTCGTTCCAATGTTTTTGGTAGAAGGCTTCAATTTCTGGGTTGAGTTGTGCTAAAGCACGAAGCTCATCCATGCTACCGCAGAGAACAACACCTGGTTTGTTACGATTGCGTTCTTTGGCTGCGAACTTACGCTCAAGTCCTGCCTTGTCACTAGTCATGATGATGTAACCAACTTTGGTAGGGCAAACGATACAACCGCCCTCACCTTTTAAAATGTCATAGCCTTCTTGTGAAAGTGTTCCGTTCCATTGAATGTGTTTTGTCATAATTCTATTTCCTTTTCTAATTTTCTTCTAATCCTGCCAGTAGGCTGGTCGGTGTTTTTCATAGGTAGCAATCAAATCTTCATACTGCAAAGTAATACCGATATCATCCAAACCATTTAAGAGCTTGTGTTTCCATTCGCTATCGATTTCGAAAGTGAATTCTCCAACTGGTGAGATGATTTTTTGTTGTTCCAAGTCCACAGTTACCTGATCAGTTGGTTTCAAGTTGGCTAGTTTCTCTCGAACCTCTCTGGGCTGAACAATGGGCAACATGCCATTATTAAGTTCATTATTGTAATGAATGTCACCGAAAGATCCTGCAATCACGACCTTAAAACCATAGTCTGCTAAGGCCCAAGCTGCATGTTCCCTCGAAGACCCTGCGCCGAAGTTATCCCCTGAAATGAGAATACTGGCTTTGCGATATTCAGGTCGGTTAAAGACAAAGTCTGGATCCTCAGTATAGAGATCATCTAGATAACGCCAAGCATACATAAGGTACTTACCAAATCCTTTTTTATCAATTAACTTGAGAAACTGCTTGGGTAGGATTTGGTCGGTGTCGATATTATCATTCATAAGAGGAACGGTCGTTCCCGTATAAACTGTAAATTTCTCCATATCCTCTCCTTACTGGGCTTCTGGCATTTGCCGAACATCTACGAATCGCCCTGCGATAGCTGCCGCAGCTGCCATGGCTGGACTGCAAAGATGAGTCTTAGCACCAAAGCCTTGTCTGTCTTCAAAGTTACGGTTGCTGGTTGAAGCGCAGTGGACACCATCTGGTACCTTGTCAGGATTCATCCCTAGGCACATGGAACAACCCGGGTCTCTCCATTCAAAGCCAGCATCTAAGAAAACTTTATCCAAGCCCAACTTCTCAGCAGCTCGTTTGACAGGACGAGAGCCCGGAACCACGATAGCCGTTAAGTTGGGTGCTATTTTCTTCCCTTTAACAAATCGCGCAGCCAGTTGCAAGTCGCTGAGACGAGCATTGGTACAAGAACCGATAAAGATATAGCCTAGTTCAATATCAGCTGGCTTTTGACCAGGCTCCAAGTCCATGTAATTGTAGGCTCGCTCATCATTCATATCCTTAATTTCTGGGAAGCTACTGTCAAAGTCAACGCCCATAGCTGGATTGGTTCCCCAGGTCACCATGGGAGCCAATCCTGAGACATCCATCTGGATAACCTTATCATAAACGGCATCCTCATCACTGACAATTGTTTTCCAATCCGCCACAGCCTCTTCGAAGTCCTTTGGAACACATTCCCGTCCTTTTAGATAATCATAGGTGGTTTGGTCCGGATTCATGATTCCCATCTTAGAACCAAACTCGATGGACATGTTGCAGATGGTCATTCGCTCTTCCATGCTCAGTGCATCAATCGCTTGTCCCCGATATTCCACTACATAGCCAACACCACAAGCAACACCGTACTTGGCAATCAAGGCTAAAATGTAATCCTTGGAATAAACTCCTTTTTGAGGAACTCCAGTGAATTCAACCAGCATTTTCTTGGGTTTGACCTGCCAGAGGGTCTGGGTAGCGAAGACATGCTCAACCTCACTAGTCCCAATCCCAAAGGCGATTGCTCCGAAAGCTCCGTGGGTTGCTGTATGGCTGTCTCCACAAACAATGAATTTTCCTGGTTGAGTCCGTCCTGTTTCTGGACCAACCATGTGAACGATTCCTTGCTTTTCGGAACCGTGGGCCGCATGTTCAATCCCAAACTCCTCAACATTTTCAGCTAGCTTATCAATTTGTGCCTTAGAAATGACATCTCGAATATCGTAGATATTGACCGTCGGGACATTGTGGTCAAAAGTTCCAAATGTCAAGTCTGGTCGTCTCAATCTTCGTCCTGCGTCTCGCAAACCTTGAAAGGCTTGAGGGCTGGTCACTTCATGAATATAGTGCTGATCCACATACATGAGCTGGGGTTGCCCCTCTTCTCCTGTGATGACATGACGGTCCCATAATTTATCAAAAATCGATTTTCCTGCCATCCATTACCTCCAAATAACATATAAGACTACTAGTGTGGTCACCATCCCAAGAAACCAAACTGTTTTAAAGTACCATTTTCTAGTCTTGTGATGAAAGGTGATTCCTGCAAACCAAGCTCCAAAACCACCACAAGTAAAGGCTAAAATGAGTAAGATTTTCTCTGGGATGCGCCAAGTTCTTCTCCTTGCCTTGGATTTGTCAATGCCATAAATCAAGAAAACCATGACATTCCAAATCAAGAGAACTAGAGTAATTTTTTCGTCTAACTTCATAACCTTGCAATAATGGCTTCTGTCATTTCCTTGGTCGAAGCCTGTCCTCCTATATCTCTCGTTAATATACCAGCCGCCAAACTTGCCTCGACAGCATGCTCGATACGCTCTGCATCCTCATAACGTCCGAAACTATCTCTCAACATCATGGCCACTGATAAAATCATGGAAATAGGATTTGCAATTCCTTGACCTGCAATATCAGGAGCTGAACCGTGAATGGGCTCATAGAGACTTGATCCATTTTCAGAATGACTGGCTGATGGCATAACTCCAAGTGTGCCAGATAAAACGCTTGATTCATCAGAGAGAATATCTCCGAAAAGATTTTCTGTCACGATGACATCAAACTTGGCAGGATTGGTAATCATAAGCATGGAAGCTGAGTCGACTAGCTGGTGCTCCAAGGTTACATCTGGGAAATCCTGTGAGACCTTCTCAGCTACTCTCCGCCAGAGTTTTGATGTTGCCAACACATTTTGCTTATCGATACTAGTAACGATTTTTCTGCGATTTCTTGCAATCTCAAAGGATTTACGAACAATCCGCTCCACTTCCTCATAGCTATAGTCGTTGATATCACGCGCTTTTCGCTCTTCAAGAATATGATCTCCAAAGTAAATCCCGCCTGTCAACTCACGCACCACGACAAAGTCTACACCAGCAATTCGTTCTGGTTTAAGAGGTGACAAATGCTTGAGACTCTCAAAAATCTTAACAGGGCGAATATTAGCATAGAGATTGAGTTCCTTACGCAGAGCCAGCAAGCCTTGTTCAGGCCGAACCGCTGCACTATCATACTGAGGACTACCGATAGCCGCTAGAAGAATGGCATCTGCTTCTCTACTTGCCTTGAGGGTTTCATCAGGTAAGGGATGCCCTGCAGCATCAATACCTGCACCTCCAAAAGGTCGTCTATCAATCTCATAGTCAAAGCCTGTTTTTTCAGCTAGGGCTTCCAGAACCTCTAACCCAGCCTCCATGATTTCTGGACCGATCCCATCCCCTGCTAGAGCTACTATTTTCTTTGTCATAGCATTCTCCTTTACACACTAGGCATGTCGCGATAGGAAACACTGCGTCCCATCTCACCAGCATTCTCTTTTTGAACAAAAGTATTAGCATTGATATAGGCAATAGCAGAAGCCTTCAACACATCGAAATCAAGACCTGCTGCATTAAAAATAGTTTCTGTATCTCTATTTTCAACAGTGACCAAGACCCGAGCTTGGGCATCGATTCCATCTGTCACCGCATCAATGGTATAGGACACCAAGCGAACAGATTGATTGAAGAACTTGTCGATAGCGTTAAAGATTGCCTCAACGGAACCTTGCCCTGTCGCATTAAATTCGACTTTCTCACCATCCATATTGGCTAGGCTAACAAGCGCTTCGATGTCATTATCTGCATGGGTTTGCAGTTGTAAATCATCAAAGTGGAAGCCTTCTGGATTTTCAACCATGGTTCCAGCTACCAGAGCACGAATATCTGCATCTGTGATTTCTTGTTTCTTGTCGGCCAGCGCCTTGAACTTAGCAAAGAGTGGCTTGATGTCCTCTTCCGTAAAATCTAGGGCTAGTTCTCTTAGTTTCTCAACAAAGGCATGGCGACCAGATAATTTTCCAAGAGGAAGACTGTTACTCTTAACACCAACCAATTCAGGGGTGATGATCTCATAAGTGAGAGGATTTTTAAGGACTCCGTCTTGGTGAATACCAGATTCGTGAGAAAAGGCATTTCCACCGACTACCGCCTTGTTTTTAGGAACTGGAATTCCTGAGAAGCGAGAAACCATTTCTGACGTATTGATGGTTTCGTTTAAGACAATACTGGTTTCTGCTTGGTAGTAATCTTGGCGAATATTGAGGGCTACTGCAATTTCTTCCAAAGCAGCATTGCCAGCTCGTTCTCCAATACCGTTAATGGTTCCTTCAACACGCCCCGCTCCATTCTTGACAGCAGCAAGGCTATTAGCTACTGCCATTCCAAGGTCATCGTGACAGTGAGGCGAATAGATAATCTTACGGTCTGTTTTTACATTCTCAATCAAGTATTTGAAGATAGCTCCGTATTCCTCTGGTGTGGTAAATCCTACCGTATCAGGGATATTGATATAAGATGCACCTGCATCAACCGCTGTTTGAACAACTTGCAAGAGAAAATCCAACTCCGTTCTAGTCGCATCTTCAGGAGAGAATTCGACAACCTCAAACTTAGAACGGGCATAGGAAACATGCTCCTTAATAGCTTCCAAAATTTCCTCTTTGTTTTTATTCAACTTAAATTCCCGATGGATAGGACTAGTAGCGATAAAAACATGGATTTGTGGATACTTAGCATCCTTAAGTGCTTCATAACAAGCGTCAATATCTGATTTAACAGAGCGAGCTAATCCAGTCACCGCTGTTTTCTTCAAGACCTTGGCGATTTCCTGCACTGCTGTGAATGAATCAGGACTCGCCGCCGGAAAACCAGCTTCAATTGCCGAAATTCCCCATTTTTCCAGTTGTCTTGCAATGGCAATCTTTTCCTTAATAGAAAAATTAACACCTGGTGTCTGCTCACCATCTCGAAGGCTAGTATCTAGAAATTCAACTGTTCTCATAAGATTTCCCCTTTTCTAAATTTGGTTTTAAAAAAACATCTCGCTCGGAGTTCCAAGCGAGATGTTGATTTACTCCCGCTTGGTAAGCCAAACAGGACTAATGCATTTTGCACTAGCCCGAGTATCTCAACAACAAAGCAAATTGATTAAACTTAGCTGTTTTCATGTTTGACTTTCTCCTTCGTTTGATATCTTGTTTAGTATTTTAGCATAGGCAAAAGTAGTTGTCAAGAAAAAAATCCAATATTTTCTGAAAATTTCTTCAGTAGAGAATATTTTGCTAATTGAAAATTATTGAAATGTTTCATTTTTTAGAGGTTAAGTTCCAACTTTTTTCCATCAATTCTAGTACTTCTTCATCTGATAAAGTATCATCAAGGGACACACTAATCCAGTAACGTTTATTCATATGAAAGGCTGGATAAATGCCCTTGTGTGAAAGCAAATCAGCTACTTGGTCATGTTTGAGATTGACTGCTTCCACTTGACCTTCTCTTCCCTTTTCCAGCTTATCCCAAGAGATTTTCATCAAGACGGTATACCACTTTTTATTGCCTTCATGTCTTAAGACTGCTGTATCAGGAGATTTCTCCCACAGATATTCCAACTGATTACCATATTTTTCCTGAACCTGAGTCATAATTCGTTTAGTCTGAGGACAGATATAGTCCTGCACATCAAAACAAGCCTTCCGAATCTGGTAAAGAATCTCCAGACAAGCCTTACGGACACTTGCAACAAAACTTCCTGTCATACTTTCCATATGAACTTGAGGATAGAGGTCGCCCATTTCCTGATCAAAGACCTGAAAATTCACATTATCAGCAGTTATGGACACAGTCATGACAAAATCACCCTGCAAAATCATGCAGCTATAAGTCCAAACTCCACTACTTTCTACAAAACCATAGGCACGAGCCTTTTCTTGATTAAACTGATAGGATTTAAAAATTTCAAACATAAGTGAAAACTGCTACCCAAAGCTAGCAGTTCCTTTCTATTTTTTAAAAGACAACCTTAGTTCCGTGCAATTGTGTCACACCTAGCTGATCGATAAAGGTTTGACGGTTGTCAAGGTCAATCCCCCCACCAGGTAGAATTTCAATTTTACCTTTAGCATGCTCCAAAATTTTGTGATAGTGAGCAAAGCGTTTCTCTAGCGAATCTCCAGACACACCAGCACGAGTTAGGATACGAGTGACTCCAGCTTGGCTAAGCCAATCAATAGCTTCCAGTTGTTCTTCATCACTCAATTCATCAAAGGCCATGTGGAAGACAATTTCCATTCCATTTGATGCAGCAATTAACTTCTCCAGATTAGGCTTATCCAACTTTTTATCAGCAGTTAAAGCCCCAAATACAACCCCTTGACTTCCAGCCTGAGCAGTCAACCGAATGTCTTCTAGCATAATAGCAATTTCTAGGTCATTATAGACAAAGTCGCCACCACGTGGACGAATCATGGTCATGATGGTCGTATCGTAGTTAGCTGCCAATTCAACCGCTGCCTTGGTCACTCCATAGCTGGGAGTTGTCCCACCAACTGCTAGATTGTCACAAAGTTCGATTCGACGAGCTCCAGCCTGCATCGCTTTTTCAAGCAAGGTCACATTTTCAGCACAAAATTCGTAAATCATTTGATTCTCCTTGAGTATTACTTTAAATTTATTATATCATATTGTTGTGAATATGCTTTCATTTATATCAAGGAAAATAGTTACTATTTTTTATTCTTTGTCTGGAATGACCTTGAAGAGATAATAGGTGATAAAGATGGTCAAAGCTCCCAGACCGATTTTGACTGGTAAGAGAGGGGCAAAATAAATAGAAATTCCCATCAAGATGTAGATAGATACGATGATTTTTTTCTTTCGTTCACGCGCAATAGACTTAGTCTCGCGAAAATCAGCTACATATGCTTGATAGAGCTTGGTATGATAAAGCCAGTCTTCGAAACGCTTGGAACTTCTGGAGAAACAAGCAATAGACAGTAAAAGAAAAGGTGTTGTAGGTAACAAGGGTAAAACAACCCCAACAATAGCCAAGGCCAGTGATAAAAAACCAATTATCAAATAGATAAGACGCATAACTTCTCCTAGTTAATACTCTTCGAAAATCTCTTCAAACCGCGTCAACGTCGCCTTACCGTAGGTATGGTTCCTGACTTCGTCAGTCTTATCTGCAACCTCAAAGCAGTGCTTTGAGCAACCTGCGGCTAGTTTCCTAGTTTGCTCTTTGATTTTCATTGAGTATAAAATAATCTTCTTCTAGTTTCGCATAAAATGATGAATTTTGTCAAGTTCTAACCAAAAGAGCCTGAAATTCACTTTCAGGACTCTCCTCTTATTTAATCTTTTCTTCTTCGTAATCACCCTTGCTGCAAACAACCTGCTTGCCACCACCACGGACTTTTTTCTCCATGAGGAAGTTGCCACATTTTGGACAGTCACGACCAACAGGCTTGTCCCAAGAGGTAAATTCACATTCTGGATAGCGATTGCAACCATAGAAGAGGCGGTTACGCTTGGTTTTACGCTCAATGATTTGTCCCTGATGACAACTTGGACACTCAACACCGATTTCTTTCACGATTGCTTGGGTATGACGGCAATCTGGGAAATTGCTGCAAGCGTAGAACTTACCAAAACGACCAAGTTTAATAACCATTGGACTGCCACACACTTCACAATCAAATCCAGCTGGTTCATCCTTAATCTGGATTTTCTCCATTTCTTCTTCAGCCTTGGCAACCTCTTTAGAGAAAGGTTTGTAAAAGGCATCAATGACACGTTGCCACTGCTCTTTTCCGACTTCGACGTCATCCAGTTTGCCTTCCATTTCAGCTGTAAAGGTCACGTTTACGATATCTGGGAAATATTCAACGATGAGCTTGTTAACAATTTCTCCCAACTCTGTTGGTTCAAAACGTTTGGCTGCAAGGCGAACATAGTAACGTTTCTGAATAGTTTCAATGGTTGGTGCGTAGGTTGACGGACGTCCAACCCCATTTTCCTCCAAGGTCTTAATCAGTGTCGCTTCAGAATAACGAGCAGGCGGTTGAGTGAAATGTTGCTCTGGTTTGCTATTGACCTGCTTGACCACATCGCCAACAACCATATCTGGTAACATCTTATTCTTGTCAGAATCATTATAAATGGCAAGATAACCATCAAACTTAACCTGACTACCATTGGCAGCAAATTGAACTCCATTTTGAGACAATTTAACAGCCATGGTATCAAAGACAGCAGCTGTCATCTGACTCGCTACAAAACGATTCCAAATAAGAGTATAAAGCTTGAGCTGATCCTTGTCTAAATACTTAGCGATGCTTTCCGGTGTATTAAAGACACTAGACGGACGAATAGCCTCGTGGGCATCCTGAGCTCCTGAAGCATTTTTGACCTTGCTACCATGCTTAGAATACTTGCTACCAAAACGATCCGTAATGAAACTTGCTGCTTCGTTCTGCGCTACAGGGCTGATACGAGTTGAATCGGTACGCATATAGGTAATCAAACCTTGGACACCAGAACCGATATTAATCCCCTCATAGAGCTGTTGGGCAACCATCATGGTCTTTCGAGTACGGAAATTGATTTTATTAGCCGCATCCATCTGCATAGATGAAGTAGTATAGGGTAATGGAGCATTGCGTTTGCGCTCTTTCTTATCCACCTGATCCACTGAAAAATCTTTGCTAGTCAGACGAGACAAGACTTCCTTGACCTCATCATTGCTAGTCAGTTTCATCTTTTTACCATCTACTCCATAGAAGGAAGCCTGAAATTGCTTGGTTCCCTTTTTAAAAACAGCATCAATTGTCCAGTATTCTTCTGGCTGGAAGGCATTGATTTCATTCTCACGATCAATGATTAACTTGAGCGCAATAGACTGTACGCGCCCTGCTGATAAACCCTTCTTGACCTTCTTCCACAAAATAGGCGAAATCGAATATCCTACCAAGCGGTCTAGGACACGACGAGCCTGTTGGGCATCGACCAAGTCCATATCAATCTTACGAGGTTCTTTAAAAGCATTTTTGACCGCATCTTTGGTGATTTCATTGAAGACCACACGGTTGGCATCATTTTCATCCAAGTTGAGAATATGGGCCAAATGCCAAGAAATCGCTTCTCCTTCACGGTCCGGGTCACTTGCCAGAAAGACTTTATTAGCTTTTTTGGCTTCTTTTTTCAAGTCATTGATAAGAGGACCTTTTCCTCGGATATTGATATATTGCGGTTCATAATTATTTTCAATATCGACTGACATACTGGATTTCTTCAAATCTCGAATATGCCCAACACTGGCTAAAACCTTGTAGTTTCTGCCGAGATATTTTTCAATCGTTTTGGCCTTAGCAGGCGACTCCACGATTACTAGATTTTTTTTAACTGTTGATTTTTTCTTTTTTGTTGCCGTAGCCACAGTATCACACCTTTTCAAAGTAATAAACTTTATAAAGTGTAAACCATTTTGCCATAACTGTCAAGACTTAGCTCCAATATATAGAAGAAAAGTTTGTCTAGTAAGCAGACTTTCTTCTTATACTCAATGAAAATCAAAGAGCAAACTAGGAAGCTAGCCGCAGGTTGCTCAAAACACTGTTTTGAGGTTGCAGATGGAAGCTGACGTGGTTTGAAGAGATTTTCGAAGAGTATTAAAATTCAAATTCCGCAAGAACATCCTTCCCACTTGTAACCAATTTTGCTCCTTCTTGGATCAAATGATGGCAACCGTCTGATAGTCCATCTAAAATGCTACCAGGAATAGCAAAGACATCGCGTCCTTCTTCCATTGCCCTCTCACAGGTGATGAGACTACCTGAGCGCATCTTGGCCTCTGCTACAATCACGCCACGGCAAAGTCCAGCTATGATGCGATTACGGGCAGGAAAATGAAATTTCAGAGGTTGTTCGCCAGGGCCATATTCACTAAGAACCAGATGGTCATCGCCGATGTAGTCTTGCAAGCGTTTATTGGCTTTAGGATAAAACACATCCAGCCCTGTTCCAATCACAGCAATGGTTTTGCCGCCATTCTGAAGAGCTGCCATATGAGCTGCTGTGTCAATTCCCTTAGCTAATCCACTGACAATAACCAGTTCATTTTCCAATCCTTGAATGACTTTTTCAACTGACTTAGCTCCCTGTTTGCTACAAGCACGACTGCCCACGACCGCCACCTTTGGAAATTTCAAGAGGTCGAGATTCCCCTTGTAAAATAAAAGCACAGGTGCATCATATATTTCACTCAAATCCCAAGGATAACAGTCATCTAAAATAGAGAAAGATGGAAATTTTTGAAACTCCTTCTCCAAATGCGCATCGTCTATCTGAAAATAACGTTCCATAAAAACAGCTGGATTTCGGCAATCTGATATATCTGCAATATCACCCAACAACAGTTCTTGATCGACATTTTCACCGTATTCTAGGACCTTCAAAATCTGTTGATTGCTCAAACCTGATTTTTTCAACTTATAGATTTCATAGTTTGTGATTTTCATAAATAACTCCATTTCTTTTTCTAGTCATCTATTTATTCGTAAAAAATCAAAAAAACATCCGACTATTTCAGCCAGATGTTGGAATCTTTAATTTTCGTTTTTAAGAATTTCTTCTAATTTATGGTAGTCTTGGACACTATCGATTTCATAGATGCTATTGCCTTCTAATTCTTCAACATAGACATCCAGTTCTTTGATATTATCCTTAACCATATTGTCCCAGTAGAGATCAACAAATTCTCCACTTGCATAAGCCTTGTCAATAAAGCTGACAATTTTTTCTGCAGTTGGAGCATCCCAGAAGGATACACCACTAAGAATGCGGCCTGCCTTGCTATCAACAGTAATGTCTTGAACCTTATAGTCATCTCCATAGACCAAGAACCATTCGTTGGTACAATCTTCACGATAGACACTAAAATAAGTCGAACGAGTCAAATCATTGCGGAACATATTTTTAAAGAGATAATTATCGGCATCAATAACATAGCTGTTAGCTAATTCTTCTTTTACAAGATAGAGAGAGTAAAAGTTATTGTAGTCAGCGTATTTATCATTGAAGACGAGGCGAACACCATATTTTTCTTTCAAATAATCGAATTGTTCTTTAAGGTAACCAACAATGATGATGATGTCATTGATTCCTTTTTCTTTTAAAAACTCAATTTGGTATTCAATCAAGGGTTTTTGATTAACCTGAACCAAGGCTTTAGGGGTATTTTCAGTCATAGGACGCAAGCGAGTTCCCAAGCCCGCTGCTAAGATAATGGCTTTCACACGAATCTCCTTTATTCTTTAATAATAATATAAACTCCAGCAATGACGACAAGTGACGTAATAATTGTCAGCATATCTAGTGCTGTTCCCAAGAAGAGAGCTGCAAACAAGACCGTCCAAACTACATAACTCACGTTCAAACCTGTAGCCTTGGCTGGTTGCAAGCGATTAATAGCGATATAATAAGCCAAATAGGAAATCATATCAAAGGCTGCAAAGACAATCATAAGACCTAGTAATTGCCCATTGGCTACTTCTGCAAATGACTGATGAGAGAAGAGCACAATCACAAGATAAGACAAGAATGAAGTCACTTGACGAATTAAGAGGGCTTCGATTTCACTCAATTCACTTTCCATGGCAAAGGAGCTAAGAACACTCTCACTTCCCCATGCAATAGCACAAACCAAAGCAGAAAGAATCCCAATGTAGAAGGAATTGACCTGTTCAACCTTATAGGTCTGAGCAATAATCCCTGCAATAATCAAGACAATCCCAAATACAGTATTTTTTGAAATCTTGTGCTTCAAAAAGAAGAAAGCCAATAAAACTGAAACTGCAGGGTAGATAGCCGATACAGATGAAGCTAAGGAACTTCCAATATACTTAACTGCATAAAGATTGGCCTGCATACCGATAGGGCCTGCTAGCAAGGCTCCAATGATAACACTAACATTGCGAATATTTAAGAAAATTGAGAGACGAACTTTTCCTTCTTTTACCAAAAGAAAAGCTAGTAAGATAAAGATACTCAAGAAATCGTGAGCAGCGGCCACCACAAAGGGCGACAAATCTGTAAAAATCGAAAAGATATAAGCACTAATAGTTAGACCTAATCCCCAGAAAACACCTGAGAGTAGACCAAAAGAAACTCCATTTTTATTTTTCATCTGAACCTCCATAATATGACAAACCTTTAATAGCTCTTTGGTAACGGCTCACACCATAATCACCAAAATCTGCACCTTGCTCTTCTTTGTAAACTGTCCATAAACTCCAAATAGCGTCTTGTAAAATTTTATAAATGGCAATCTTTTCACGAGAGACAGGTGTTTGCTCACTCTCATAGCGAGACAAGAAGGCTTCTTCCTCTTGGGAAGTGAATTCAGATTCTAAAAATAGGGCTGCCAAATCCCACATTGGATCATTCATTGATGAATATTCCCAGTCAATCAGATATAGACGTCCTTGAGGTGATTCGATAAAGTTTTCAGGCACCAAATCGATATGGCAAGATTTTCTATCAACACCTAAGTCAGCCAGTCTTTTCTCTAAGGAGAAGACTTCTTTTCGAACTGCTTCATAGTTAGCATAAGGGATTTTTTCTTCAATCAAGGATTCGTATTTTTTGATTTCTTCAAAAGGAGCAAATTCTCCTCTTAATTCTTTGCCAGAGGCATGAATCGTTTGTAAAATTGGAGCAATTTTATCAAACTTAGTCTTGATTGACCTTGAATCAAGCGTGATAGCCGACTCAATATACTCATTTACTTTGATACCAGCCTCAATATCAAAAAGATAATTTTTGACATCTAGGTCTAAATCTTTAAGTAGTTCAAGATTGTACTTTTCATCTTGACGATTGATCAGCTTTTCTGTCCCTTTACCAAAGAACTTAACAATGTATTGCTTATTTGTTGTTTTGACCAAATAGTTTTGATTGGTCATTCCACCCAGTTGTTCAACACTGAGGACTTCCTCTTCTTGAGTAAGCAAGGAAGAAATTTTTTCTTTAATGATTTTCTCCACAATTAACCTCCAGCACTTATACTTCCCACTTAAACACTGTTTTAAAGGCTGTGTTTAAATCGGTCGCAAAGACACGGTGAATATCTTTAATTTCTCTTACAGGTTCTTCTAGATAAAGGATATTTTTAAGACGATTGGCAAATTTCTTGACTTCCATCATTTGGATGGCATTTTCAAAATCAATGCGACCAGAACGAGAGGACCCAACCAAGAGCAAGCCTTTTTCTAGGGCATCACGTGTATTGAGATTGGCTTTATACTCGCTAACACCCATCATGAGAATCGTTCCCTGAGGACGAATGTAGCGAATCAAGTCATTAATGGCTGGTCCAGTACCATCACCACCACAACACTCAAAAGCATGGTCAAAGGCCAAGTCTTCAGGAATATTATCAGTAATATAACATTCTTTAGCAAAAGAGAAGAGTTCCAATTTTTCCCAGTGACGACCAATAACCACAATCTCTGCTTCTGGCAAAGTATAATTGATAATATTGGCAACTACAAAAGCTAAACTTCCATCTCCGATAACGGCGATTCGGTCACGCTTGCTATGAGCAAGGTTCAATAAGCGATTCATGGCATGCATGCCAACACTAACAAACTCAGTAATGGCTGCAACCGTGTCTTCAATAGTATCATAAGCCACCACACGGTCTTTAGGGAGAGAAACAAACTCTCTCATAAAGCCATCAAATCCACTAGACAAGAAATGGGTCCCTGTCATGTAGTTCTCATAGAATTCTTCATCGCTCTGCATAGGAGGCTGATTGGGAATCATGACGACTTTTTGCCCAACCTCATAGGTTCCTGTCGGATCAGAAATAACGGTTCCACATGACTCGTGAATCATTGCCATTGGAAGCTTTTTATTCAAAATCTTGGGATCACGTTTTCCTTGATAGTAACGCTGATCCGCATGACAGACAGCCATGTAGTTGGGACGGATAAGGATATGATTCTCTTGGTCAATAGCCTCTTCCTGATATTTGACGTTGATAAACTTAGGCTTAGTTAGTTGATAAATTTGATTAATCATTTTACTAGTCTTTCTCAATCATACTTTTTGCAATCTTCAAATCTGTTACGGTTGTAATTTTTAGATTTGAATATTCACCTTTGGCCAAGGCCACATCTTTTCCTTTAATCACAAAGATTTTACATGCATCTGTCAAGATTTCTTTCTCTTCAGCAGAAAGAGAGCCATAAAGATCCATGAAGTCCTTGCAACGGAATGTTTGAGGTGTTTGTCCTTGATAGAGGTGAGCACGATTTGGAATATCTGTAATGAATTGACCGTTAGTGCTTTCAACGATAGTATCAACAGCTTCTACCACAGTGTCCACTGCGTCATGATTTTGGGCAAGTTTGATATTGTCTTGAATCATGCGAAGCGTAATAAATGGACGAACAGAATCGTGAGTAACAACGATATCCTCTGGAGTAAGCGGACGATAAGCATCGATAGCTTCAATGATTTTCTCAATACTCGTATTACGGTCAGCACCACCTTTTGTAATGATGATACGATCCTTATGAAGAGGTAGATATTTATCTACAAGATCCTCTGCATGAGAAACCCAGTCTCCATGAACACCAACTACAATTTTTTCAATACTTGGTTCCAAGACAAATTTTTCAATTGTATGAATCAAAATAGGTCGATCACCTAGCTCTAAAAATTGTTTTGGCAAGTTACTGATTCCCATACGTGTGCCAGTTCCACCAGCAAGAATTCCTGCATAAATCATCTATTTTCTCCTTTGTCTTACTAAAAAAACTTATTCTCTCTATTATACCACAATCTAGTCCTATCATAAAAGAAATATCGGTCCTCCCGTTCTAGAATAGAAGGATTAAGGAGTTCTATTATTCAAAGAAACTAGTCCATTTCTAGTAATGACTAGGAATTCTATAGTCATTACCAATAAATGGCTGTGAAATTTTAGAGTTCTCCAGAATAATATAATTTCCTTAAAAAAATCTTAAAATTAAGCTTTGAAACTTCAAAGCAATTACTTGGCTTACTACCCTTCATTTCTTATTAGCTAACTTTATGATATAATGAAAAACGAGGTAAATTGAATGAAAAGTATAAAATTAAATGCTCTATCTTACATGGGAATTCGTGTCTTAAATATTATTTTTCCCATCCTAACTGGAACCTATGTAGCGCGTGTCTTGGACCGAACTGACTATGGTTACTTCAACTCAGTTGACACTATTTTGTCATTTTTCTTACCCTTTGCGACTTATGGAGTCTATAACTACGGTTTACGGGCCATCAGTAATGTCAAGGATAACAAAAAAGATCTTAATAGAACCTTCTCCAGTCTTTTTTATTTGTGCATAGCTTGTACGATTTTGACCACCGCTGTCTATATCCTTGCCTATCCTCTCTTCTTTACTGATAATCCAATCATCAAAAAAGTATACCTTGTTATGGGGATTCAACTCATTGCCCAGATTTTTTCAATCGAATGGGTCAATGAAGCTCTGGAAAATTATAGTTTTCTCTTTTACAAAACTGCCTTCATCCGTATCCTGATGCTGGTCTCTATTTTCCTGTTTGTCAAAAATGAACACGATATTGTTATCTACACACTTGTGATGAGTTTATCGACACTGATTAACTATCTGATTAGTTATTTTTGGATTAAAAGAGACATCAAACTTGTTAAAATCAACCTAAGTGATTTTAAACCACTCTTTCTCCCGCTGACAGCCATGTTAGTCTTTGCCAATGCCAATATGCTCTTCACTTTTTTAGATCGCCTCTTCCTCGTTAAAACAGGAATTGATGTCAACGTTAGTTACTATACCATGGCTCAACGAATTGTGACCGTTATTGCTGGTGTTGTAACAGGAGCTATCGGAGTGAGTGTGCCTCGTCTCAGTTATTATCTAGGAAAAGGCGACAAGGAAGCCTATGTCGCACTTGTTAACAGAGGCAGTCGAATCTTTAACTTCTTTATCATCCCACTGAGTTTTGGACTCATGGTTTTAGGACCAAATGCCATCCTACTTTACGGTAGTGAAAAATATATCGGAGGCGGTATCTTAACCTCTCTCTTCGCTTTTCGTACGATTATCCTGGCACTGGATACCATTCTTGGTTCCCAAATTCTCTTTACAAATGGCTATGAAAAACGAATCACAGTCTATACAGTCTTTGCAGGATTACTCAATTTGGCCTTAAATAGTCTTCTCTTTTTTAACCAAATCGTGGCTCCTGAGTACTACTTACTGACAACTATGCTATCAGAGGCCTCTCTACTTGTTTTCTATATCATTTTCATCCATAGAAAACAACTTATTCACTTGGGACATATCTTTAGCTATACTGTTCGATACTCGCTCTTTTCACTTTCCTTTGTAGGAATTTATTTCCTGATTAATTTATTGTATCCTGTAGATATGGTCATTAATTTGCCATTTTTGATTAATACTGGTTTGATTGTCTTGCTATCAGCCATCTCTTATATTAGTCTACTTGTCTTCACAAAAGATAGCATTTTCTATGAATTTTTAAACCATGTCCTAGCCTTAAAAAATAAATTCAAAAGATCATAGGAGTATAGAATGAAACAACTAACTATTGAAGATGCCAAACAAATTGAATTAGAAATTTTGGATTATATTGATACTCTCTGTAAAAAGCACAATATCAACTATATTATTAACTACGGGACTCTGATTGGGGCAGTTCGACATGAGGGCTTTATCCCTTGGGACGACGATATTGATTTATCCATGCCTCGAGAAGACTACCAACGATTTATAAACATTTTTCAAAAGGAAAAAAGCAAATATAAGCTCCTATCCTTGGAAACAGATAAAAACTACTTTAACAACTTTATCAAAATCACCGACAGTACGACTAAAATAATCGATACTCGAAATACGAAAACCTATGAGTCTGGTGTCTTTATTGACATTTTCCCTATGGACCGATTTGATGATCCTAAGGTCATTGATACTTGTTACAAACTGGAAAGTTTTAAACTTCTGTCTTTCAGTAAACACAAAAATATTGTCTATAAAGATAGCCTTTTAAAAGATTGGATACGAACAGCCTTTTGGTTGCTACTTCGACCTGTTTCTCCTCGTTACTTCGCACATAAAATAGAGAAAGAAATTCAAAAATATAGTCGTGAGAATGGGCAGTATATGGCCTTTATCCCTTCTAAATTTAAGGAAAAGGAAGTCTTTCCAAGTGGTACTTTTGATAAAACAATCGATTTAGCCTTTGAAAATTTAATCCTTCCAGCACCTGAAAAATTTGATACTATTTTGACTCAATTTTATGGGGATTATATGACCTTGCCACCTGAAGAAAAACGCTTCTACAGTCATGAATTTCATGCCTACAAATTGGAGGATTAGGATGCAATATTTAAAAAAAGAAGAAATTAAAGAAATTCAACTAGCCCTGCTAGATTATATTGATGAGACTTGTAAGAAACATAATATTCCTTATTTTCTCAGTTATGGAACCATGCTTGGAGCTATCCGCCACAAAGGTATGATTCCCTGGGATGATGATATTGATATTTCTCTCTATCGTGAAGATTATGAACGTTTACTGGATATTATAGAGAAAGAAAATCACCCTCGCTACAAGGTTCTTTCCTACGACACTTCTTCTTGGTACTTCCATAATTTCGCATCGATTTTGGATACTTCTACTGTTATCGAAGACCATGTTAAGTACAAGCGTCATGACACCAGTCTCTTTATCGATGTCTTCCCAATTGATCGCTTTACAGACTTGAGCATTGTCGACAAGAGTTATAAGTATGTAGCCCTTCGTCAACTAGCTTATATCAAAAAATCACGAGCAGTTCACGGCGATAGCAAATTAAAAGATTTTCTTAGATTATGTAGTTGGTACGCTCTCCGATTTGTCGATCCCCGCTACTTTTACAAGAAAATTGATCAACTAGTCAAAAATGCTGCAACCAACACTCCTCAATATGAAGGAGGAATCGGGATTGGTAAGGAAGGAATGAAAGAAATATTCCCAGTTGATACCTTTAAAGAACTGATTTTAACTGAGTTTGAAGGCCGTATGTTACCAGTCCCTAAAAAATATGATCAATTTTTAACACAGATGTATGGTGATTATATGACACCACCATCAAAGGAACTGCAAGAATGGTACAGTCATAGTATTAAAGCTTATCGCAAAAATTGATTAAGGGCGACTATACAAACTACTAAAATAGAGGTTATTCAAAAACTTAATTTTAGTAGAAAATGAAGTAAATCTTCCCACAATAAAACGCATAATATCAAGTTGAACTGCACCCCAAAAGTTAGACAGAAAAAATCTAACTTTTGGGGTGTTTTTATTATGAAATTAACTTATGATGATAAAGTTCAGATCTATGAACTTAGAAAAC
>NZ_VFSI01000015.1:0-57828 GCF_006385825.1 Streptococcus sp. D2
CAGTAGGTAAAGAGAAAGCCCTAGAAGCAATCCAAACAGCGTCAGAAACTAAGATTGCCTCAATTGATAAGAACGCTAAATTGTCAGACGATGAAAAAGCAGCAGCGAAATCTGAAGTAGCGAAAGCCGCCATCGCAGCCGTAAAAGCTATCAATGAAGCGAAAGATCAAGATGGTGTAGACGGTGCTCAAACTACAGGAGTTAAAGCAATTGAAGCAGTAACTTCAGTAGGTAAAGAGAAAGCCCTAGAAGCAATCCAAACAGCGTCAGAAACTAAGATTGCCTCAATTGATAAGAACGCTAAATTGTCAGACGATGAAAAAGCAGCAGCGAAATCTGAAGTAGCGAAAGCAGCCATCGCAGCCGTAAAAGCTATCAATGAAGCGAAAGATCAAGATGGTGTAGACGGTGCTCAAACTACAGGAGTTAAAGCAATTGAAGCAGTAACTTCAGTAGGTAAAGAGAAAGCCCTAGAAGCAATCCAAACAGCGTCAGAAACTAAGATTGCCTCAATTGATAAGAACGCTAAATTGTCAGACGATGAAAAAGCAGCAGCGAAATCTGAAGTAGCGAAAGCCGCCATCGCAGCTGTAAAAGCTATCAATGAAGCGAAAGATCAAGATGGTGTAGACGGTGCTCAAACTACAGGAGTTAAAGCAATTGAAGCAGTAACTCCAGTAGGCAAAGAGAAAGCACTAGAAGCCATCCAAACAGCGTCAGAAGCTAAGATTGCCTCAATTGATAAGAATGCTAAATTGTCAGATGATGAAAAAGCAGCAGCGAAAGCCGAAGTAGCGCAAGCCGCTATCGCAGCCGTTAACGCTATCAATGAAGCGAAAGATCAAGAAGGCGTAGATGCCGCTCAAACTACAGGAGTTAAAGCAATTGAAGCAGTAACTCCAGTAGGTAAAGAGAAAGCCCTAGAAGCCATCCAAACAGCGTCAGAAGCTAAGATTGCCTCAATTGATAAGAATGCTAAATTATCCGACGATAAAAAAGCCGCAGCGAAAGCCGAAGTAGCGCAAGCAGCTATCGCAGCCGTAAATGCTATTAATGAGGCGAAAGATCAAGAAGGCGTAGATGGCGCTCAAACTGCAGGAGTTAAAGCAATTGAAGCAGTAACTCCAGTAGGTAAAGAGAAAGCACTAGAAGCCATCCAAACAGCGTCAGAAGCTAAGATTGCCTCAATTGATAAGAATGCTAAATTGTCAGATGATGAAAAAGCAGCAGCGAAAGCCGAAGTAGCGAAAGCCGCTATCGCAGCCGTAAATGCTATTAATGAGGCGAAAGATCAAGAAGGCGTAGATGGCGCTCAAACTGCAGGAGTTAAAGCAATTGAAGCAGTAACTCCAGTAGGTAAAGAGAAAGCACTAGAAGCCATCCAAACAGCGTCAGAAGCTAAGATTGCCTCAATTGATAAGAACGCTAAATTATCCGACGATGAAAAAGCCGCAGCGAAAGCCGAAGTAGCGCAAGCAGCCCTCGCAGCCGTTAATGCTATCAATGAAGCGAAAGATCAAGATGGTGTAGATGCCGCTCAAACTGCAGGAGTTAAAGCAATTGAAGCAGTAACTCCAGTAGGTAAAGAGAAAGCACTAGAAGCCATCCAAACAGCGTCAGAAGCTAAGATTGCCTCAATTGATAAGAATGCTAAATTATCCGACGATGAAAAAGCCGCAGCGAAAGCCGAAGTAGCGCAAGCAGCTATCGCAGCCGTAAATGCTATCAATGAAGCGAAAGATCAAGATGGTGTAGATGCCGCTCAAACTACAGGAGTTAAAGCAATTGAAGCAGTAACTCCAGTAGGCAAAGAGAAAGCACTAGAAGCCATCCAAACAGCGTCAGAAACTAAGATTGCCTCAATTGATAAGAATGCTAAATTATCCGACGATGAAAAAGCCGCAGCGAAAGCCGAAGTAGCGCAAGCAGCTATCGCAGCCGTAAATGCTATCAATGAAGCGAAAGATCAAGATGGTGTAGATGCCGCTCAAACTACAGGAGTTAAAGCAATTGAAGCAGTAAATCCAGTAGGTACAAGCAGTACAAATAGCGCAGGAAACGGTATTACACCACCAACTGTAGAAGTCCCAGCTTATACAGAACCAGTAGGCACAAGTAGTACAGATGGTGAAGGTAATGTTATTATTCCACCAACAGCAGAAGTTCCAGCCTATACAGATCCAGTAGGCACAAGTAGCACGGATGGCTCAGGCAATGTCATTACTCCACCAACTGTAGAGATTCCAGCCTACACAGATCCAGTAGGAACAAGCAGTGCAGATGGCTCAGGCAATGTCATTACTCCACCAACTGTAGAGATTCCAGCCTACACAGATCCAGTAGGAACAAGCAGTGCAGATGGCTCAGGCAATGTCATTACGCCACCAACATTAGAAGTGCCAGCCTACACAGATCCAGTAGGTACCAGCAGTACAGATGGCGATGGTAACGTTATTACCCCACCAACTGTCGAAGTGCCAGCGTATACAGATCCAGTAGGCACCAGCAGTACAGATGGCGAAGGTAATGTCATTACGCCACCGACTGTCGAAGTTCCAGCTTACACAGATCCAGTAGGTACAAGTAATACAGATGGCGATGGTAACGTTATTACCCCACCGACTGTCGAAGTGCCAGCGTATACAGATCCAGTAGGCACAAGTAGTACGGATGGCGCAGGCAACGTTATTACACCACCAACAGCAGAAGTCCCAGCCTATACAGAACCAGTAGGCACAAGCAGTACAGCTGGTGACGGCAACGTAGTTACGCCACCAACAGCAGAAGTCCCAGCCTATACAGGTAGTGTGAATGGTATTTCAGAAGAAATGCCAGCTCAGCCACATAAGGACGGCAGTGCTAATGAAATGTCAGATGGAACTCCAGTATCTGAAACTACAATAAATAAAGATCGACAACTTCCAAATACTGGTACAGCAGACTCTACAGTAGCTATGGTAGCAGCTGCAGCAAGTGCAGTACTTGGACTTGGTCTTGCAGGCCGTCGTCGTAAAGAAGACGAAGAAGCATAATTTATATATGAGTTAATCTAATCTTTTAGTAAAATCTGTATTTGATTTTATAGCTTATATAGAATTCCTTAAAAAATCTCCTAGTAGTCCATTGATTACTAGGAGATTATTTGTTAATTATGGCATAGTAAAATGAAACGGGAATAGTACGAAATAAATTCTTAATTATTGATAGAAATTTAATTTTATAGTAGATTGAAATTACTATAGTATATAACTTCTGCTAAAGTATTTCTAGAAATTAATTTGATTTCCCTAATAAATTTGTTCATATCTTATTTCAACTCACTATAATTCCCCAATCAATTCGCCTATACTTTATTTCGATTTACTATACTTTTCTTCTATAATTAAAAATACAATTATTAATTTTTTCGAATAATATAGAAAAGGAGGGAAATCATGTTTGTTGCGAGAGATGCTAGGGGACAGTTGGTAAATGTGTTAGAGAATAAGCTTGAGAAGCAAGCATACACCTGCCCAGCTTGTGGAGGTCAGCTCCGTTTGCGTCAAGGATCAAGTGTCCGAACCCATTTTGCCCACAAATCCTTAAAAGACTGTGAGTATTCCTCTGAAAATGAAAGTCCAGAACATCTGGCAAATAAAGAATCCCTTTATCACTGGTTGAAAAAAGAGGCAGAGGTACAATTAGAATACCCGTTTCCAGAGCTTAAACAGATTGCGGATGTATTTGTAAATGGTAATCTAGCTTTAGAAGTCCAGTGTAGTCCCTTACCACAAAAACTTCTTAAGGAGCGTAGTGAGGGTTATCGTAGTCAAGGTTACCAAGTACTGTGGTTGCTGGGACAAAAACTTTGGCTCAAGGAGCGATTGACTCGTCTACAAGAAGGTTTTCTTTATTTCAGTCAAAATATGGGCTTTTATGTTTGGGAAATAGACAAGGAAAAACAGCTTTTAAGACTCAAATACCTGATTCACCAAGATCTCCGAGGTAAACTCCATTATCAGATTAAGGAATTTCCCTATGGACAAGATAGTCTACTGGAGATATTACGTCTCCCCTATAAGAAACAAAAAATATCTCATTTTACAGTTTTTCAAGATAAGGATATCTGTCGCTATATCCGACAACAACTGTATTATCAAAATCCCATTTGGATGAAAGAACAAGCAGAAGCCTATCAAAAGGGAGAGAATATCCTGACTTATGAGCTAAAAGCATGGTATCCCCAAATTAGACCACTAGTGGGCAAATTTTTCCAGATTGAACAAGACTTGAATAGCTATTATCAGCATTTTTACACCTATTATCAAGAAAATCCTCAAAATGATTGGCAAAAGCTTTATCCACCAGCCTTTTATCAGCAATATTTCTTGAAAAATATGGTAGAATAGAAAGGATAGAGGAATCTAATGGTATTACAAAGAAATGAAATAAATGAAAAAGATACATGGGATCTATCAACGATCTATCCAACTGATCAGGCTTGGGAAGAAGCCTTAAAAGATTTAACAGAACAATTGGAGACAGTAGCCCAGTATGAAGGCCATCTCCTAGATAGTGCGGATAGCCTACTCGAAATCACTGAATTTTCTCTTGAGATGGAACGCCAGATGGAGAAGCTTTACGTTTATGCTCATATGAAGAACGATCAGGACACGCGTGAAGCCAAGTACCAAGAGTACTATGCCAAGGCCATGACTCTCTATAGCCAGCTAGACCAAGCCTTTTCATTCTATGAGCCTGAATTTATGGAAATTAGCGAAAAGCAGTATGCTGACTTTTTAGAAGCTCAACCAAAATTGCAGGTTTATCAACACTATTTTGACAAGCTTTTACAAGGCAAGGATCACGTTCTTTCACAACGCGAAGAAGAATTATTGGCTGGCGCTGGAGAAATCTTTGGTTCGGCAAGTGAAACCTTCGCTATCTTGGACAATGCGGATATTGTTTTCCCTTATGTTCTTGACGATGATGGTAAGGAAGTGCAGCTCTCTCATGGAACTTACACACGTTTGATGGAGTCTAAAAATCGTGAGGTGCGCCGTGGTGCCTATCAAGCCCTTTATGCGACTTACGAACAATTCCAACATACTTATGCCAAAACCTTGCAAACCAATGTTAAGGTGCAAAACTACCGAGCAAAAGTTCGCAACTATAAGAGTGCTCGTCATGCAGCCCTAGCGGCGAATTTTGTTCCAGAGAGTGTTTATGACAATTTGGTAGCAGCAGTTCGCAAGCATTTGCCCCTCTTGCATCGTTACCTTGAGCTTCGTTCAAAGATTTTGGGGATTTCAGACCTCAAGATGTACGATGTCTACACACCGCTTTCATCTGTTGAATACAGTTTTACCTACCAAGAAGCCTTGAAAAAGGCAGAAGATGCCTTGGCAGTCTTGGGTGAGGATTACTTGAGCCGTGTTAAACGTGCCTTCAGTGAGCGTTGGATTGATGTTTACGAAAATCAAGGCAAGCGTTCAGGTGCCTATTCTGGTGGTTCTTACGATACCAATGCCTTTATGCTCCTCAACTGGCAGGACAATCTAGACAATCTTTTTACACTTGTTCATGAAACAGGACACAGTATGCATTCAAGCTATACGCGTGAAACTCAGCCTTATGTTTACGGAGATTATTCTATCTTCTTGGCTGAAATTGCCTCAACTACCAATGAAAATATCTTGACGGAGAAATTATTGGAAGAAGTGGAAGACGACGCAACGCGCTTTGCTATTCTCAATAACTTCCTAGATGGTTTCCGTGGAACAGTTTTCCGCCAAACTCAATTTGCCGAGTTTGAACACGCTATTCACCAAGCGGATCAAAATGGGGAAGTCTTGACAAGCGATTTCCTAAATAAACTCTACGCAAACTTGAACCAAGAGTATTATGGTTTGAGTAAGGAAGACAATCCTGAAATCCAATACGAGTGGGCCCGCATCCCACACTTCTACTATAACTATTATGTATATCAATATTCAACAGGCTTTGCGGCCGCCTCAGCCCTGGCTGAAAAAATTGTCCATGGTAGTCAAGAAGACCGTGAGCGCTATATCGACTACCTCAAGGCAGGTAAATCTGACTATCCACTTAATGTCATGAGAAAAGCTGGTGTTGATATGGAGAAGGAAGACTATCTCAACGATGCCTTTGCAGTCTTTGAACGTCGTTTGAATGAGTTTGAAGCCCTTGTTGAAAAATTGGGATTGGCATAAGATGGTTGAATCGTATAGTAAAAATGCTAACCATAACATGCGTCGTCCTGTTGTCAAAGAAGAAATTGTTGACTTGATGCGCCAGCGTCAAAAGCAAATCACAGGATCCCTGAAAGAATTGGAAGACTTTGCTCGTAAGGAAAATATTCCCATCATCCCCCATGAAACGGTAGCTTATTTCCGTTTTCTCATGGAAACTATGCAACCTAAAAATATTCTGGAAATTGGGACGGCTATCGGTTTTTCAGCTCTCTTGATGTCAGAACATGCGCCAGATGCCAAAATTACAACCATTGACCGCAATCCAGAAATGATTGGTTTTGCCAAGGAAAATTTTGCCCAGTTTGACAGTCGTAAGCAAATCACGCTTTTAGAAGGAGATGCGGTAGATGTCTTATCTACCTTGACAGAGTCTTATGATTTTGTCTTTATGGATTCTGCTAAGTCTAAATACATCGCCTTTCTGCCAGAGATCCTCAAACACTTGGAAGTTGGTGGAGTGGTTGTCTTGGATGATATTTTCCAAGGTGGTGATGTTGCCAAGGATATCATGGAAGTTCGTCGAGGTCAGCGAACCATTTACAGAGGACTTCAAAGACTGTTTGATGCAACCTTAGACAATCCAGGACTCACAGCAACATTAGTACCTCTGGGGGACGGAATTCTCATGCTTCGTAAAAATGTAGCAGATGTTCAACTGCCTGAAAGCGAATGATTTTCAGAAAAATTTAAGAAAATATAGTAAAATAGATAGGGTAACACTTATCTCAAAGGAGTAGACATGAAGAAAAAACTATTGGCAGGTGCCATTACACTATTATCAGTAGCAACTTTAGCAGCTTGTTCGAAAGGTTCAGAAGGAGCAGACCTTATCAGCATGAAAGGAGATGTTATCACTGAACATCAGTTTTATGAGCAAGTGAAAAGTAATCCTTCAGCCCAACAAGTCTTGTTGAACTTGACCATCCAAAAAGTATTTGAGAAACAATACGGTTCAGAAGTAGATGAAAAAGAAGTCAACGACACTATTGCAGAAGAAGAAAAACAATATGGTGAGAACTACCAACGTGTCTTGTCACAAGCAGGAATGACCCTTGAAACACGTAAAGCTCAAATTCGTACAAGTAAATTAGTTGAGTTGGCAGTTAAAAAAGCAGCAGAAGCTGAATTGACAGATGATGCTTATAAGAAGGCCTTTGACGAGTACACTCCAGATGTAACGGCTCAAATCATCCGTTTGGACAATGAAGACAAGGCCAAAGAAATTCTTGAAAAAGCCAAAGCTAGTGATGCAGACTTTGCTCAATTAGCCAAAGATAATTCAACAGATGAGAAAACGAAAGCGAATGGTGGAGAAATCACCTTTGATTCTGCTTCAACAGAAGTACCAGAACAAGTTAAAAAAGCTGCTTTTGCTTTAGATGTAAATGGTGTTTCTGATGTCATCACAGCCACTGGCACACAAGCCTACAGCAGCCAATATTACATTGTAAAAGTCACTAAGAAAACAGAAAAATCATCTAATATCGATAACTACAAAGAAAAATTAAAAACTGTTATCTTGACTCAAAAACAAAATGATTCAACATTTGTTCAAAGTATTATCGGAAAAGAATTGCAAGCAGCCAATATCAAGGTTAAAGACCAAGCCTTCCAAAATATCTTTACCCAATATATCGGTGGTGGAGATTCAAGCTCAAGCAGTTCATCAAAAGAATAAAACAGAAAAGGGCCAAGTGCTCTTTTTCTTATGACAAAAATGGTCTATCTGATGGATAAGAGTTTTTTTCTTTCGGAAAAAATGGTATAATAGCAATCAAAACTAGAAAACAAACGGAATTTGGGAAGCAATTGTGTTGTTCTCATTAGATTGGTGATACTATGAAGATTAGTAAGAGGCACCTATTAAACTATTCTATTCTAGTTCCTTACTTACTGTTATCTATTTTGGGCTTGATTGTGGTTTATTCGACAACCAGTGCTATTTTAATTCAAGAAGGCCAAAGTGCACTGCAATTGGTCCGAAGTCAGGGACTATTTTGGATATTTAGTTTGGTACTGATTGCCTTGATATATAAGTTGAAACTGAATTTTTTAAGAAACGAACGTCTTTTATTTATCGTTATGTTCGTTGAGCTGATTCTATTAGCTTTGGCTCGTTTGATTGGTATTCCGGTCAATGGAGCCTATGGCTGGATTTCAGTAGGACCTTTGACTATTCAGCCAGCCGAATATTTGAAAATTATTATTATTTGGTATTTAGCAAACAGATTTTCTAAACAACAAGAGGATATCGCTATTTATGACTTCCAAGTTTTGACACAAAATCAGTGGCTTCCTCGTGCTTTTAATGATTGGCGTTTTGTCCTCTTTGTACTGATTGGCAGCCTTGCTATTTTCCCAGATTTGGGGAATGCTACTATTCTAGCATTGGTAGCTTTGATTATGTATACAGTTAGTGGAATCGCTTATAGATGGTTTCTTGCTTTTTTTGGAATTTTAGTTGGAATTTCTGCCTTATCCTTATCACTTATTTCTTTTATAGGAGTTGATAAGTTTTCAAAAGTTCCAGTATTTGGATATGTAGCCAAGCGTTTCAGTGCTTATTTTAATCCCTTTGCTGATTTGGCAGGAGCAGGCCACCAACTTGCAAATTCCTACTTTGCCATGGTCAATGGTGGTTGGTTTGGTCTAGGTTTAGGAAATTCAATCGAAAAACGTGGCTATCTACCAGAAGCCCATACAGACTTTGTATTTTCAATTGTCATTGAAGAGTTTGGATTTGTGGGTGCCAGCTTGATTTTAGCACTTGTCTTTTTCCTCATTTTGCGAATTATCCTAGTAGGAATTCGTGCTAAGAATCCCTTTAATTCCATGATGGCGATTGGAGTTGGGGGGATGATGTTGGTACAGGTCTTTGTTAATATCGGTGGAATTTCTGGTATTATTCCTTCAACAGGGGTTACCTTCCCCTTCTTATCGCAAGGAGGGAACAGTCTCCTAGTCTTATCTGTAGCCATCGCCTTTGTCTTAAATATTGATGCAAGTGAAAAACGTGCCCAATTGTATGAGGAGTTAGAAGCTCACTCATCAAACTATATGTAGAGCTGATAGTGGAAAGGATTGCCTATGTCTCTTCAAAAATTAGAAAACTATAGTAATAAAGCTGTCGTGCAAGAAGAAGTATTGATTTTAACAGAATTGTTAGAAGATATTACTAAAAATATGCTTGCTCCAGAAACTTTTGAAAAAATCATGCAGTTGAAGGAATTATCAACTCAAGAAGATTATCAAGGCTTGAACCAATTGGTTACTAGCCTTACAAATGATGAAATGGCTTATATTTCACGCTATTTCTCTATCTTGCCTCTCTTGATTAATATTTCAGAAGACGTGGATTTGGCCTATGAAATCAACCATCAAAATAATATAGATCAAGATTATCTTGGTAAATTATCAGCAACGATTAAAATGGTTGCAGAAAAAGAAAATGCGGTTGAAATTTTAGAACATTTGAATGTTGTCCCTGTTTTGACAGCCCATCCAACACAAGTGCAACGTAAGAGTATGCTGGATTTGACTAACCATATCCACACCCTCTTGCGTAAGTACCGTGATGTGAAATTAGGCTTGATTAATAAGGAAAAATGGCATAATGATCTCCGTCGTTACATTGAGATTATCATGCAGACAGACATGATTCGTGAAAAGAAATTGAAAGTTACCAATGAAATCACGAATGTTATGGAATACTACAATAGTTCATTCCTGAAAGCTGTTCCTCATTTGACTGCTGAGTACAAGCGCCTGGCTAAAAAACATGGCTTGGAGTTGAAACATCCTAAACCAATTACCATGGGAATGTGGATTGGTGGAGACCGTGATGGGAATCCCTTTGTTACAGCAGATACCTTGAAACAATCTGCCATGACTCAGTGTGAAGTCATCATGAACTACTATGATGAAAAGATTTACCAGCTCTATCGTGAATTCTCCCTCTCAACTAGTATTGTCAATGTGAGCAAGCAAGTCAGAGAAATGGCTCGTCAGTCTAAGGATAACTCGATTTATCGTGAAAAAGAGCTATACCGCCGTGCCTTGTTTGATATTCAATCAAAAATCCAAGCAACAAAAACTTATCTCATTGAAGATAAGGAAGTTGGAGCTCGCTATGAAACAGCCAATGATTTTTATAAGGATTTAATTACCATCCGTGATTCCCTCTTGGAAAATAAGGGTGAAGCACTGATTTCTGGTGATTTTGTTGAGCTGATTCAGGCAGTTGAAATTTTTGGTTTCTATTTGGCATCTATTGACATGCGTCAAGATTCTAGTGTTCATGAAGCCTGTGTAGCTGAACTCTTGAAATCAGCAGGAATTCATTCGCATTATAGTGAACTAAGTGAAGAAGAAAAATGCCAGCTTCTTTTGAAAGAATTGGAGGAAGATCCACGTATTCTTTCTGCCACTCATGTTGAAAAATCAGAGTTACTTGAAAAAGAATTGGCCATCTTTAAAGCTGCTCGTAAGTTGAAAGATAAGTTGGGGGATGATGTTATTCGTCAGACTATCATTTCACATGCAACCAGTGTATCTGACATGCTGGAATTAGCTATCTTGCTAAAAGAAGTAGGCTTAGTGGATAAAGAAAGAGCTCGTGTCCAAATTGTTCCTCTCTTTGAAACAATCGAGGACTTGGACCACTCAGAAGAAACCATGAGAGAATACCTTTCTCTTGGTCTGGCTAAGAAATGGATTGCTTCACGTAATAATTATCAAGAAATCATGCTTGGTTATTCGGATAGTAATAAAGATGGTGGTTACTTATCATCATGTTGGACCCTTTACAAGGCTCAACAACAATTGACTGCTATTGGAGATGAATTTGGCGTTAAGGTAACCTTCTTCCATGGTCGTGGTGGGACTGTCGGTCGTGGTGGTGGACCAACCTATGAAGCTATCACCTCCCAACCGCTTAAGTCTATCAAGGATCGTATCCGTTTGACGGAGCAGGGGGAAGTAATTGGGAATAAATACGGTAACAAAGACGCAGCTTACTATAACCTTGAAATGCTAGTATCTGCAGCCATTAACCGTATGATTACTCAGAAGAAGAGTGATACCAATACATCCAATCGTTACGAAGCCATTATGGATCAAGTGGTGGACCGTAGTTACGATATTTACCGTGATTTGGTTTTTGGTAATGACCATTTCTATGATTATTTCTTTGAGTCAAGTCCAATTAAGGCTATTTCAAGCTTTAATATCGGTTCACGTCCAGCCGCTCGTAAGACAATCACTGAAATTGGTGGTTTGCGTGCCATTCCATGGGTGTTCTCATGGTCGCAAAGTCGTGTTATGTTCCCTGGCTGGTATGGAGTTGGTTCAAGCTTCAAAGAATTCATCGATAAAAATCCAGAGAATATCGCTATCCTACGAGATATGTACCAAAATTGGCCATTTTTCCAATCGCTTCTTTCAAATGTTGATATGGTCTTGTCAAAATCAAATATGAACATTGCTTTTGAATATGCCAAACTGTGTGAGGATGAAGAAGTAAAAGCAATCTATGAGACTATTTTAAATGAATGGCAAGTTACCAAGGAAGTTATCTTGGCTATCGAAGGTTACGATGAACTCTTGGCTGAAAATCCATATCTAAAAGCAAGTTTGGATTATCGTATGCCTTACTTTAATATTCTTAACTACATCCAGTTGGAGTTGATTAAACGTCAACGCCGAGGAGAATTATCAAGCGATCAAGAAAAATTAATCCATACAACCATCAACGGAATTGCGACAGGTCTTCGTAATTCAGGCTGATACCTATCAAACTTCCTCTTTTCTATAGGGGAAGTTTTTGGATATTTCAAAAAAATGCCAAAAGAGTCTTGACAAGTAATTGAAAAATGATATAATTTAACCATTCAGAAAAGTAATCATACAAACTTTTTAGAGAGTCTGTGGTAGCTGAAAACAGATAAGTGATGATGATGAAAATTGGGCTGGATGTTATTTAGAATTTGAAATCATAAAAATTCGGTGAGCACACCTTACAGTGCATCTCGTTATTGCGAGACAGAGCGATAGGGAAATTCCCTATAATTGAGGTGGTACCGCGCATCGACGTCCTCACACAAGTTTTTGTGTGAGGACTTTTTTGATGGAGGTTAGTATGGAAAGAAAACGATGGCGTCGCTTGTTTGTATAAGTGAAGTATTTTAAAGGAAATAAAAAGGAGAAATAGAATGAAAAATAAACGTTTAATTGGAATTATCGCTGCATTAGCAGTCTTAGTAGCAGGAAGCTTGATTTACTCTTCAATGAATAAACCAGAAGCTAAGAATGAAAAGAAAGTTGCCAAAGTTGGTGTCCTTCAGTTTGTGAGCCATCCATCTCTTGACTTGATTTATAAAGGGATTCAAGATGGACTTGCAGAAGAAGGTTATAAAGATGACCAGTTGAAGATTGACTTTATGAACTCAGAAGGTGACCAAAGTAAGGTTGCGACAATGAGTAAACAATTGGTTGCAAACGATAATGACTTGGTAGTTGGTATCGCAACACCAGCTGCTCAAGGTCTGGCTAGTGCAACAAAAGACCTACCTGTTATCATGGCTGCTATTACAGACCCAATCGGTGCGAACTTGGTTAAAGATTTGAAAAAACCAGGTGGCAATATTACAGGGGTATCTGACCACAATCCAGCTCAACAACAAGTTGAACTCATCAAGGCTCTGACACCAAATGTGAAAACTATCGGAGCTCTTTACTCAAGCAGCGAAGACAATTCAAAAACACAGGTAGAAGAATTTAAGGCTTATGCTGAAAAAGCAGGTTTGACAGTAGAAACATTTGCAGTTCCTTCAACAAATGAAATTGCTTCAACAGTTAACGTTATGACTAGCAAGGTTGATGCTATCTGGGTTCCAATTGATAACACTATTGCTTCAGCCTTCTCAACTGTTGTATCAAGCAACCAATCAGCTAAAAAACCAATATACCCAAGTGCAACTGCCATGGTAGAAGCAGGTGGTTTGGCATCCGTTGTAGTTGACCAACATGATCTTGGTGTGGCAACTGGCAAAATGATTGCTCAAGTTTTGAAAGGTGCAAAACCAGCTGATACACCAGTCAATGTCTTTTCAACTGGTAAATCAGTTATCAATAAAAAATTGGCACAAGAGTTAGGTATTACTATTCCTGAGTCTGTTCTCAAAGAAGCAGGACAAGTGATTGAATAATCTAAAATGGAGGAGTTGGGGACATCTCCTCCAATTTTTTACAATAGAAATCATATAGAAAAGGTTAAGAAACAGATGATATTATCTATTATTTCTCAAGGATTTGTCTGGGCTATTTTAGGTCTGGGAATCTTTATGACATTTAGGATTTTAAACTTTCCAGATATGACAACAGAAGGTTCCTTCCCTCTTGGGGGAGCTGTTGCTGTCACTTTGATAACGAAAGGTGTGAATCCTTTTTTAGCAACTCTTATTGCTGTTGGAGCAGGTTGTTTGGCTGGTATGGCAGCAGGACTTCTTTATACAAAAGGGAAGATCCCAACCTTACTCTCAGGGATTTTGGTGATGACTTCCTGTCACTCTATCATGCTCTTGATTATGGGACGCGCCAATTTAGGATTGCTTGGAACCAAGCAAATTCAAGATGCCTTGCCTTTTGATTCAGGTTTGAACCAACTCTTGACAGGTCTTATCTTTGTGAGTATTGTTATTGCTCTCATGCTCTTTTTCTTGGACACTAAACTCGGACAAGCTTACATTGCTACAGGTGACAATCCTGATATGGCTAGAAGTTTCGGGATTCATACTGGACGCATGGAGCTCATGGGCTTGGTCTTATCAAATGGTGTGATTGCCCTTGCAGGAGCTCTCATTGCCCAGCAAGAAGGGTATGCCGATGTATCTCGAGGAATCGGGGTTATCGTTGTGGGGCTTGCAAGTTTGATTATTGGAGAAGTTATCTTCAAGAGTTTGAGCTTGGCAGAACGTCTGGTTACCATCGTTGTAGGTTCTATCGCTTATCAATTCTTAGTGTGGGCAGTTATTGCGCTTGGCTTTAATACAAGTTACCTTCGTTTGTACAGCGCCGTGATTTTAGCAGTCTGCCTCATGATTCCAACATTTAAGCAAACCATCTTGAAAGGAGCCAAGTTAAGCAAATGACAGCCATTGTAGAATTAAAAAATGCAACCAAAGTCGTTAAAAATGGCTTTGATGAAGAAAAGATTATTTTAAATGATGTTTCCTTAGAAATTTTTGAACAGGATTTTATCACGATTTTAGGTGGAAATGGTGCTGGGAAATCAACCCTCTTTAACACTATTGCAGGAACTTTGTCATTAACCAGTGGAACTATTCGTATTTTGGGTGAAGATGTTACCAAGTTTTCACCAGAGAAGCGGGCTAAGTATCTGTCTCGAGTCTTCCAAGATCCCAAGATGGGGACAGCTCCTCGTATGACGGTGGCTGAAAATCTTTTGATTGCCAAGTTTCGTGGTGAAAAGCGTGGACTGTTTCCGAGACGTCTGGCTAGCTATAAGGATGAATTTCAGGCAACCATTGAAAAAGTAGGGAATGGTCTTGAGAAACACTTGAATACGCCAATTGAGTTCTTATCAGGTGGGCAAAGACAGGCTTTGAGTCTCTTGATGGCAACCTTGAAGCGTCCTGAATTACTCTTGTTAGACGAGCATACTGCAGCCCTTGATCCAAAGACCAGTGTGGCCTTGATGGAATTGACAGATGAATTTGTCAAGAAAGATCAGTTGACAGCTCTTATGATTACCCACCATATGGAAGATGCTCTTAAGTATGGCAATCGCTTGATTGTCATGAAAGAAGGACGGGTTATCCAAGATTTGAAACAAGAAGAAAAAGCAAAAATGAAAATCTCTGATTATTATCAACTCTTTGAATAAAGTAGGGAAAATGAGTGAAATGGTTTACTTTTTTTCTGAAATAAAGTATACTATATAAAGTAAACTATGATAACATGGAGGTATTGTGTATGGTTGACAAACAAGTCATTGAAGAAATCAAAAACAATGCCAACATTGTGGAAGTCATAGGAGATGTGATTTCTTTACAAAAGGCAGGACGGAACTATCTAGGGCTCTGTCCTTTTCATGGTGAAAAAACACCTTCTTTCAACGTTGTAGAGGACAAGCAGTTTTATCACTGTTTTGGTTGTGGTCGCTCGGGTGATGTCTTTAAGTTCATCGAGGAGTACCAAGGGGTTCCCTTTATGGAGGCTGTCCAAATCTTAGGTCAGCGTGTTGGGATAGAGGTGGAAAAACCGCTTTATAGTGAGCAGAGGCCAGCCTCGCCTCACCAAGCTCTTTATGATATGCACGAAGATGCTGCCAAATTTTATCATGCTATTCTCATGACAACAACCATGGGGGAGGAGGCCAGAAACTACCTTTATCAGCGTGGTTTGACAGATGAAGTGCTCAAACATTTTCGGATTGGTTTAGCACCTCCAGAACGAAACTATCTCTACCAGCGTTTGTCTGGTCAGTATCGTGAAGAGGATTTCCTAGATTCAGGGCTATTTTACCTCTCAGATGCTAATCAATTTGTAGACACCTTTCACAATCGCATCATGTTTCCCCTGACAAATGATCAGGGAAAGGTTATTGCCTTCTCAGGTCGTATCTGGCAGAAAACGGATTCACAAACTTCTAAGTATAAAAATAGCCGATCAACTGCAATTTTTAACAAAAGTTACGAATTATATCATATGGATAGGGCAAAAAAATCTTCTGGAAAAGCCAGTGAGATTTACCTGATGGAAGGATTCATGGATGTCATTGCAGCCTATCGGGCTGGAATCGAAAACGCTGTCGCATCTATGGGAACAGCCTTGAGTCGAGAGCATGTTGAGCATCTGAAAAGGTTAACCAAGAAGTTGGTTCTGGTATACGATGGCGATAAGGCTGGGCAAGCTGCGACATTGAAAGCACTGGATGAAATTGGTGATATACCTGTGCAAATTGTCAGCATGCCTGATAACTTGGATCCAGATGAGTATCTACAAAAAAATGGTCCAGAAGACTTGGCCTATCTATTAACGAAAACTCGTATTAGTCCGATTGAGTTTTACATTCACCAGTACAAACCTGAAAATAGTGAAAATTTGCAGGCTCAGATTGAGTTTATTGAAAAAATAGCTCCCTTGATTGTTCAAGAAAAATCTATTACTGCTCAAAACAGCTATATACATATTTTAGCTGACAGTCTGGCGTCCTTTGATTATGCCCAGATTGAGCAGATTGTTAATGAGAGTCGTCAGGCACAAAGGCAGAATCGCATGGAAGGTATTTCCAGACCGACGTCAATCACTATGCCTGTCACCAAGCAGTTATCAGCTATTATGAGAGCAGAAGCTCATCTACTTTATCGAATGATGGAATCTCCTCTTGTTTTGAACGATTACCGTTTAAGGGAAGACTTTGCATTTGACACACCTGAATTTCAGGTCTTATATGACTTGCTTGGCCAGTATGGAAATCTTCCTCCGGAAGTTTTAGCAGAACAGACAGATGAAGTTGAAAGAGCTTGGTACCAAGTCTTAGCTCAGGATTTGCCTGCTGAGATGTCACCTCAGGAACTTAGTGAAGTAGAAATGACTCGAAACAAGGCTCTCTTGAATCAGGACAATATGAGAATCAAAAAGAAGGTGCAGGAAGCGAGCCATGTAGGAGATACAGACACAGCCCTAGAAGAATTGGAACGTTTAATTTCCCAAAAGAGAAGAATGGAGTAATAATGGCAACAAAACAAAAAGAAGTAACAACATTTGATGTACAAGTAGCAGAATTTATCCGTAATCATAAACAAAAAGGGACAGCAACTGATGATGAAATTAATGCAAGTCTGGTGATTCCTTTTACCTTGGATGCTGATGGGATTGAGGATCTCTTGCAACGGATTCAGGATGCAGGGATTTCTATCACAGATAACGAAGGAAATCCAAGTGCACGTGTTCTTAGCACTGAAGAAGAACCAGAACTTAGCGATGAGGATTTGATTGGTTCAACTTCTGCTAAGGTCAATGACCCTGTCCGTATGTACTTGAAAGAGATTGGTGTCGTTCCTCTCTTGACCAATGAAGAGGAAAAAGAATTGGCACTGGCTGTTGAAGCTGGCGATATCGAAGCCAAACAACGTCTTGCGGAAGCCAACCTTCGTTTGGTGGTTTCTATTGCCAAACGCTATGTTGGTCGTGGTATGCAGTTTCTTGACTTGATTCAAGAAGGGAACATGGGCTTGATGAAGGCGGTTGACAAGTTTGACTATTCTAAAGGGTTCAAGTTTTCAACTTATGCAACTTGGTGGATTCGTCAGGCCATCACTCGTGCTATTGCGGATCAAGCTCGTACCATCCGTATCCCAGTCCACATGGTTGAAACCATCAATAAATTGGTTCGTGAACAGCGTAACCTCCTTCAAGAATTGGGTCAAGACCCAACACCAGAGCAAATCGCTGAACGTATGGATATGACTCCTGACAAAGTGCGTGAAATCTTGAAGATTGCCCAAGAACCAGTATCTCTTGAAACACCAATCGGTGAAGAAGATGATAGCCATCTTGGAGACTTTATTGAAGATGAAGTGATTGAAAATCCAGTGGACTATACGACTCGTATCGTCTTACGTGAGCAGTTGGATGAGGTCTTGGATACTCTTACAGATCGTGAAGAAAATGTCCTACGTCTACGTTTTGGACTAGATGATGGTAAAATGCGTACCCTTGAAGATGTGGGTAAAGTCTTTAACGTGACTCGCGAGCGTATCCGTCAGATTGAAGCTAAGGCTTTGAGAAAACTACGTCAACCAAGTCGCAGCAAACCGCTTCGTGATTTTATTGAAGACTAAGAGTGAGGATAAATATGGCTTATACAGAAGAGCAAATTGAAAACATCAAAACACGAATTTTATTAGCCTTGGAAGAAGTCATCGACCCTGAGTTGGGAATCGATATTGTAAATCTTGGTTTAATTTATGAGATTCGTTTTGACGGTGACACAGGGCAAACAGAGATTGATATGACTTTGACAACTATGGGTTGTCCCCTAGCTGACCTTTTGACAGACCAGATTTATGATGCCATGACAGAGGTGCCAGAAGTAACGGATACTGAGGTCAAATTAGTATGGTATCCAGCCTGGACCGTTGAAAAAATGAGTCGCTATGCACGCATTGCCCTAGGCATTAAGTAAACATATAAAAGCATGTGAGAGACAGTTGGAAAAGTGAGGAAATTTCCCCCTCTTTTCCTCCAGTCTCTCCTTTCTTTTGCTGATTTTATTCAAAGAAAATGATATAATAGTAGTTATGGAAAAAAAGAAATTACGCATCAATATGTTGAGTTCAAGTGAGAAAGTAGCAGGACAAGGAGTTTCAGGTGCTTACCGTGAATTAGTTCGTCTTCTTCACCGTGATGCCAAGGATCAATTGATTGTTACAGAAAATCTTCCAATCGAGGCAGATGTGACTCACTTTCATACGATTGATTTCCCCTACTATTTATCAACATTCCAAAAGAAACGCTCAGGGAGAAAAATTGGCTATGTGCATTTCTTGCCTGATACACTTGAGGGGAGTTTGAAAATTCCATTTTTCTTAAAGGGAATTGTCAAACGTTATGTATTTTCTTTTTACAACCGGATGGAGCACTTGGTTGTGGTCAATCCTATGTTTATTGAGGATTTGGTGGCAGCTGGTATTCCACGTGAAAAAGTGACCTATATTCCTAACTTTGTCAACAAGGAAAAATGGCATCCTCTACCACAAGAAGAGATAGTCAGACTGCGAACAGAGCTAGGTCTTAGTGATAATCAGTTTATCGTAGTAGGTGCTGGTCAAGTTCAGAAACGTAAAGGGATTGATGACTTTATCCGTCTGGCTGAGGAATTGCCTCAGATTACCTTTATCTGGGCTGGTGGTTTCTCTTTTGGTGGTATGACAGATGGTTATGAACGCTATAAGAAAATTATGGACAATCCCCCTCAAAATTTAATGTTTCCAGGTATTGTATCGCCAGAGCGTATGCGTGAATTGTATGCCCTTGCGGACCTTTTCTTGTTACCTAGTTACAATGAGCTCTTTCCTATGACTATTTTAGAGGCGGCTAGTTGCGAGGCTCCTATTATGTTGCGTGATTTGGATCTCTATAAGGTGATTTTAGAGGGAAATTATCGGGCGACAGCAGATAGAGAAGAGATGAAAGAGGCTATTTTAGAATATCAAGCAAATCCTGCTGCCTTAAAAGACCTCAAAGAAAAAGCTAAGAATATTTCTAGAGAGTATTCTGAAGAGCATCTGTTACAAATCTGGTTGGACTTTTATGAGAAACAAGCCACTTTAGGGAGAAAATAAAAAGTGAGGTAATCTATGCGAATTGGTTTATTTACAGATACCTATTTTCCTCAGGTTTCTGGTGTTGCGACCAGTATTCGAACTCTGAAAACAGAACTTGAAAAGCAGGGACATATTGTTTTTATCTTTACGACGACGGATAAGGATGTCAATCGCTATGAAGATTGGCAAATTATCCGTATTCCAAGTGTTCCCTTCTTTGCTTTTAAGGATCGCCGCTTTGCCTACCGAGGATTTAGCAAGGCGCTTGAAATTGCCAAACAGTATCAACTGGATGTTATCCATACTCAGACAGAATTTTCTCTTGGCTTGTTGGGGATTTGGATTGCGCGTGAATTGGAAATTCCCGTCATTCATACCTATCACACCCAGTATGAAGACTATGTCCATTATATTGCCAAGGGGATGTTGATTCGTCCTAGTATGGTCAAGTATCTGGTTAGAGGTTTCTTGCATGATGTGGATGGGGTTATTTGCCCGAGTGAGATTGTCCGTGACTTGCTATCTGACTATAAGGTCAAGGTTGAAAAGCGGGTCATTCCAACTGGAATTGAATTAGCTAAGTTTGATCGTCCGGAAATCAAGCAGGAAAATTTGACAGAACTGCGTAGTAAACTAGGGATTCAAGATGATGAAAAGATGTTGCTTAGCCTTTCCAGAATTTCCTATGAAAAAAATATTCAAGCAGTATTAGCAGCCTTTGCAGAAGTTCTGAGAGAGGAAGACAAGGTGAAACTGGTGATAGCTGGGGATGGGCCTTATCTGGATGATCTTAAAGAGCAAGCCCAGAAACTAGAGATTCAAGACTCGGTCATCTTTACAGGGATGATTGCTCCTAGTGAGACAGCTCTTTATTATAAGGCGGCGGATTTCTTCATCTCGGCATCGACAAGTGAAACCCAAGGCTTGACCTACTTGGAAAGTTTGGCTAGTGGGACACCTGTCATTGCACATGGAAATCCTTATCTGGACAATCTTATCAGTGATAAAATGTTTGGAACCTTGTACTATGGAGAACATGATTTGGCTGGTGCTATTTTGGAAGCCCTGATTGCAACACCAGACATGAATGAGCATACTTTATCAGAGAAATTGTATGAGATTTCAGCTGAGAACTTTGGGAAACGAGTACATGAGTTTTATCTGGATGCTATTATTTCAAATAATTTCGAGAAAGATTTAGCTAAAGATGATACTGTTAGTCAGCGTATCTTTAAGACAGTTTTGTATCTTCCACAGCAGGTGGTTGCTGTGCCCGTAAAAGGCTCTAGACGAATGCTGAAGGCTTCAAAAACACAGTTGATCAGCATAAGAGATTATTGGAAAGACCATGAAGAATAGAAAGAGGAACAGAATGAAAAAACAATTAATGAGAAGCGGTCGTGATAAAAAGATTGCTGGTGTTTGTGCTGGGGTAACCCATTATTTTGATATGGATCCTACTATTGTTCGCGTAATATGGGGTGTTCTTGCTTTTGGTTATGGAGCAGGAGTTGTAGCTTATATCATTTTATGGATTATTGCGCCAGAAGCAAGTGACTATTGAAAACTAGCTAAATTCATGCTAAGATAATAGAAAATAGAATGTAACGAAGGAGAGAAAAATGGCATTTGGAGATAATGGAAATCGTAAAAAAACTATGTTTGAGAAAATAACCTTGTTTATCGTACTTATCATGCTAGTAGCAAGTTTATTGGGAATTTTTGCAACTGCAATTGGTGCCCTCAGTAATCTATAAAATAGATTCAAGAAAATTTAGTGACTGGGATTTCCCAGCCCTTTTTTAAAGTGAGAAGAAAAAATGAGTATGTTTTTAGATACAGCTAAGATTAAGGTCAAGGCTGGTAATGGTGGCGATGGTATGGTTGCCTTTCGCCGTGAAAAATATGTCCCTAATGGCGGTCCTTGGGGCGGTGATGGTGGTCGTGGAGGCAATGTCGTCTTCGTTGTAGATGAAGGTCTACGTACCCTCATGGATTTCCGCTACAATCGTCATTTTAAGGCTGATTCTGGTGAAAAAGGAATGACCAAAGGAATGCATGGTCGTGGTGCAGAAGACCTCAGAGTTCGAGTACCACAAGGTACGACTGTTCGTGATGCGGAGACAGGCAAGGTCTTGACAGATTTGATTGAACACGGTCAAGAATTTATTGTAGCTCACGGTGGTCGTGGTGGACGTGGAAATATTCGCTTTGCGACTCCAAAAAATCCTGCACCGGAAATCTCTGAAAATGGAGAACCAGGTCAGGAACGTGAGTTACAATTGGAACTAAAAATCTTAGCAGATGTTGGTTTAGTTGGATTCCCATCTGTAGGGAAATCAACACTTTTAAGTGTTATCACATCTGCTAAACCTAAAATTGGTGCCTACCACTTTACCACTATTGTGCCAAATTTAGGAATGGTTCGTACCCAATCGGGTGAATCTTTTGCAGTAGCTGATCTACCAGGATTGATTGAAGGTGCTAGTCAAGGTGTTGGTTTGGGAACTCAGTTCCTCCGTCATATTGAGCGTACACGTGTCATCCTTCACATCATTGATATGTCAGCTAGCGAAGGTCGTGATCCTTATGAGGATTATCTGGCCATTAACAAGGAGTTGGAGTCATATAATCTTCGTCTCATGGAGCGTCCACAGATTATTGTAGCTAATAAGATGGATATGCCTGAGAGTCAGGAAAATCTTGTAGAATTCAAGAAGAAATTAGCTACAAACTATGATGAATTTGAAGAGTTACCAGCAATCTTCCCAATTTCTGGTTTGACTAAGCAAGGTCTGGCAACGCTATTGGATGCTACAGCTGAATTGTTAGACAAAACACCAGAATTCTTGCTCTACGACGAGTCCGATATGGAAGAAGAAGCTTACTATGGATTTGACGAGGAAGAGAAAGCCTTTGAAATTAGCCGTGATGACGATGCGACATGGGTACTTTCTGGTGAAAAACTAATGAAACTCTTTAATATGACCAACTTTGATCGTGACGAATCAGTCATGAAATTTGCCCGTCAGCTTCGTGGTATGGGGGTTGATGAAGCCCTTCGTACGCGTGGTGCTAAGGATGGGGACTTGGTCCGCATTGGCAAATTTGAGTTTGAATTTGTAGACTAGGAGACTAGTATGGGAGATAAACCGATATCTTTCCGAGATGTGGATGGCAATTTTGTTTCCGCCGCAGACGTTTGGAATGAAAAGAAATTGGAAGAACTATTTAATCGTCTCAATCCAAATCGTTCTTTGAGATTGGCACGAACTAAAAAAGACAATCCATCTTAAATACGTAAGATAAAACTCCAATTATCAGTCAAGTTAACTGTAAAAAATAGAATCTAAGATCGAGAAAGGGCAAAATTTGTCCTTTTTTTACTTATAAATTATAGTGTATTGAAATAGAATATGAACAAATTGATTAGGGAATTCAAATCAAATCTCTAACAAGGCTTTAGAAGTTGTGTTGTTTTATTCTAGATTCAAAAAACTACACTTTTTCTGTTAAAAAAGAATTTTTTTACAATAATGGTTGGTTATTTAGTTTATTTATGCTATAATAGGAACAATTATTTTTAGGAGGTGCAGCATGTCTTATTTGTTTGAGATATTACCGAGTTTATTGAGCGGTGCAAGCATGACTTTACAGGTGTTTGCACTGGTCTTTATTTTTTCTATTCCCTTGGGCGTTTTGATTGCCTTTGCCTTGCAAGTCCACTGGAATCCCCTCCATTATCTGATTAATATTTATATCTGGATTATGCGAGGCACACCCTTGCTCTTGCAATTAATCTTTATCTATTATGTGCTGCCAAGTATTGGGATTCGTTTGGACCGTCTTCCTGCGGCCATCATTGCCTTTGTTCTCAATTATGCGGCTTACTTTGCTGAAATCTTCCGTGGTGGGATTGATACTATCCCTAAAGGTCAATATGAGGCTGCTAAGGTCTTGAAGTTCAGTCCCTTTGCCACAGTTCGCTATATTATCTTGCCTCAGGTGACCAAGATTGTTCTTCCAAGTGTATTTAATGAGGTTATGAGTCTAGTCAAGGATACTTCTCTGGTTTATGCTCTAGGCATTTCAGATCTTATCTTGGCTAGTCGAACAGCTGCAAATCGTGATGCTAGTCTGGTTCCAATGTTCTTGGCAGGAGCCATTTACTTGATTTTGATTGGTATTGTGACCATTCTTGCCAAAAAAGTTGAGAAGAAGTACAGTTACTATAGATAGGAGGATGCCATGTTAGAATTACGAAATATCAATAAAGTCTTTGGTGAAAAGCAAATTTTATCTAATTTCAGTCTAAAAATTCCTGAAAAGCAAATCCTGGCTATCGTTGGGCCTTCTGGTGGAGGTAAGACAACTCTCTTACGTATGCTTGCGGGTCTTGAAACCATTGATTCAGGTCAAATTTTTTATAATGGAGAACCTTTAGAATTGGATGAACTGGAGAAACGAAATCTACTAGGATTTGTATTCCAAGATTTTCAACTTTTCCCTCATTTATCAGTTCTAGACAATTTGACCTTATCTTCTGTGAAAAACATGGGAATGAAGCAGGATGAGGCTGAGCAGAAGGCGCGAGGGCTTTTGGAACAGTTAGGACTAGCAGGGCACACAGATGCCTATCCTTTCTCATTATCTGGTGGGCAAAAGCAGCGGGTGGCCTTGGCGCGTGCTATGATGATTGACCCAGAAATCATTGGCTACGATGAACCAACTTCTGCTCTAGATCCAGAATTGCGCTTGGAAGTGGAAAAACTGATCTTGCAAAATAGGGAACTTGGGATGACGCAGATTGTGGTTACCCACGATTTACAATTCGCTGAAAATATCGCAGATCAGATTCTTAAGGTTGAGCCCAAGTAGGAGGTGCCGATGACTAATAAGAAAATTGCTTTAGTATTAGTTTCTCTCCTGATTCTCTTTTTAACGGCCTGTACTCAGAAGGTTAGTGATCCAAAGCAGGATAACTGGGATAAGTATCAAGAGCAGGGAACCATTACTATTGGTTTTGACAATACCTTTGTACCCATGGGTTTTGAAGAAAAGAATGGCCAATATACAGGCTTTGATATTGACTTAGCACAAGCAGTTTCTGAAAAATTAGGTTTCAAGGTTCAATTTCAGCCAATCGACTGGGATATGAAGGAGACAGAACTGCAAAATGGAACCATAGATGCCATCTGGAATGGCTATTCTGCCACTGATGAACGCCGAGAGAAGGTTGCCTTTAGCATTCCATATATGGAAAATCAGCAAGTTTTGGTTACGAAAAAAAGCCAGCAGATTCATTCAGTAGAGGATATGAAGGATAAGACCTTGGGTGCCCAAGCTGGGTCCTCTGGTTATCTTGACTTTGAGGCCCGGCCAGATTTACTGAAAAATCGTGTTAAAGACCAGAATGCCAATCAATACCAGAGTTTCAATGAAGCCTTGATTGATTTGAAAAATGATCGGATTGATGCCTTGTTGATTGACCGAGTGTATGCTAATTACTATCTTCAGTCTGAGGGGATATTAAATGACTATAATGTCTTTTCAGCTGGATTTGAAAGTGAATCTTTTGCTGTCGGTGTAAGACCTGCAGATAAAAAATTATTCCAAGCTTTAAACCAAGCTCTTGTTCAACTTTATAAAGAAGGTAAGTTCCAAGAAATCAGCGAAAAATGGTTTGGAGAAGATGTAGCAACCAAAGAAGTGAAAAGTAGAGATTGAGTTTTTACTCAGTCTCTTTTTGCATCAAAAAATCCTCTGGCAAGTACCAGAGGATAAGAGCTTATACTAAATGAAAATCAAAGAGCAAACTAGGAAGCTAGCCGCAGGCTGTACTTGAGTACGGTAAGGCAACGCTGACGTGGTTTGAATTTGATTTTCGAAGAGTATTATTTCATTGTTGGGAAGAGCAATACATCACGGATAGTGGTTGTATCAGTGAGGAGCATGCAGAGACGGTCGATACCGATACCCAAACCACCTGTTGGTGGCATACCGTATTCAAGGGCTTCGATATAGTCGTAGTCGATACCTGTCGCTTCATCGTCACCAAGCTCTTTGGCTTTAGCTTGGGCTTCAAAACGGCTAAGTTGATCGATTGGGTCGTTGAGTTCAGTAAAGGCATTACCGTACTCCTTAGTCATGATGAAGAGTTCGAAACGGTCAGTAAAGCGCTCATCTTCAGGATTTTTCTTAGCAAGTGGAGATACAGCTACTGGATGTCCATAGACAAAGGTTGGTTGGATTAAAGTTTCTTCAACAAACTCTTCAAAGAAGGCGTTGATAATGTGGCCAACTTCAGTGTAGTGTTTTTCAACAGGGACTTTCTTCTCAGCAGCGATAGCTTTGGCTTCTTCAAAAGTCATGTCTTTCCAGAAATCGACACCTGTAATTTCCTTGATAGCATCCACCATATGAACACGTTTAAATGGTTCATTGATTTTGATTTCAGTACCTTGATAGTTAACTGGACCATCGCCTTTAACTGATTTAGCAGCGTGTTGGATAATACCTTCAGTCAAGTCCATGATATCTTGGAAGTCTGCATAAGCTTGGTAAACTTCGATAGAAGTAAACTCAGGGTTATGAGTAGCATCCATTCCTTCGTTACGGAAGATACGGCCGATTTCATAGACACGCTCCATACCACCAACGATAAGGCGTTTTAAGTGAAGCTCAGTCGCGATACGAAGCACCATGTCAATGTTTTGAGCGTTGTGGTGAGTGATAAACGGACGAGCAGCAGCACCACCAGCTTCGTTATGAAGAACAGGTGTTTCCACTTCAAGGAATCCTTTTTGATCAAGGTAACGACGGATTTCAGAGATGATTTTTGAACGAGTAACAAAGCGTTCAAAGCTTTCACGGTTTGAAATCAAATCAAGGTAACGTTTACGGTAAATAGTTTCAACGTCTGTTAAACCGTGGAATTTCTCTGGAAGCGGACGAAGGGCTTTGGACAAGTGAGTGATATGTGTAGCCTTGATAGAGAGTTCTCCCATATCTGTACGCATCACTTCGCCTTCGACACCAAGGAAGTCTCCTAAGTCAGCCTTTTTAAAGATTTCGTAGTTTTCTTCACCGACAGCATCTTTACGAACGTAGATTTGAATCTGGCCTTCGCGGTCTTGAAGGTGGGCAAAACCTACTTTACCTTTACCACGTTTGGTTACCAAGCGTCCTGCGATAGTAGCTGTTTCGTTTTTATCATGTAATTGTTCTTTATCGAGATCAGCATATTTATCTTTTAATTCTTGTGAATTTGCAGTGCGTTCAAAGCGTTTTCCGAAAGGATCGATTCCTTGTTCACGGAGCGCAGCCATTTTTTCACGGCGAACGATCTGCTGGTCATTTAGTTCTTCCATATGTTCTGTTGACATGGGATCCTCCTAGTTTTACTCAAAATTGAATACGATGAGTCATTTTTTGCGATACTCCCATTTTATCATAAATATCCAAGAAATTCACGGATAATCTTTAAAAACTAAAAAGAACTTGACACTAAAATCAAGTTCTTTATTGATAAGAGGTATCATTCCACGTATCAAGAGTGAATTTTTCAAAATCATGGGTTTCTAAAATTGTTAGGCTGGCATTTGCTAGACCGCCATCTTTACGAAGAAGTGGCTCTTTATAACCTAGAAGAGTACGAAGACTGGCAGTAAGATTGGCGCCGTGACCGACAATTAGAATACGCTCAGCTGGACTATCTTTGAGTGATTTGATAAATTGGATGGTTCGTTGCGTGGTGCTATAAAGGGATTCAGCTCCGAACATTTGAGTGTCAAATTTAGCAAGATTAGATCGGAAAGCTTTGATTTGTTGCGGATAAATAGCTTCCAAGGTTGCAATTTTCAAACCTTCCAACTTACCCAGCTGCCATTCACGAAGATTAGGAACACTTTCTAAAGGACAGGGAGTCTGGAGTTGACTTTGGATAATCTCAGCAGATTTGATTGCTCGAGGTAAATCACTTGAATAAATTTGTTCAAAAGGAATCTCCTTGAGATACTGGCCAAGTTTTTTGAGGATGTCAATGGATTCAGGAAGTAGGGGAGAATCTCCACTAGCACCTTGAAAGCGTCCTTCCTGATTCCAGACTGTACGACCGTGGCGGACAAAGTAGAGTTTCATTACTTGCTGTCCTCCAAGATATCTTCAAAGTCAGCCTTTACAAAGCTAGCCAAGTCTTGTGGTGCGACGATAATGCTGTGACCAACTTCCCCAGCAGAGACAATCATTTGATCCAAGTCTAGGGCGATCTTATCGATAAAAATGGGGTAATTGTGTTTCTGACGAATGCCGACAGGATTATTGGCTCCATGAATATAACCTGTTGTTTTTTCCAAGTCTTTTTGAGGAATCATGCTCACTTTTTTATTGCCAGAAATTTTAGCTAGTTTCTTTTCAGACAAGTGTTGAGTGATGGGAACAATTCCGATAATCGGTCCTGTCTTATCTCCTAAAAGAGCCAAGGTTTTGAAAATCTGATCTCGTTCATAACCTTGCGGAAGTTCTCCTTCCAGAGCATTGATTTGAATTCCCTGATGTGAGATACCTGCTTTAGACAGGATTTGTTCCACCAATGTTTTTTTGATTTTAACTTTTTTTGCCATTATTTATACTTATCCTCCAATTGGCTCATCCAAATACCAAGCCAGATTCCCAAGGCAAAGAAGAAGGCGATGATGACATACCCAACAAGTGAAAGGCCTGTGTATTGGATGCTTTCAGCGTTTCCTGCATTTGGAATCAAGATCAAAAGGGTACTTGATAGGACGATCCCGATGATGAAATGATAGACGCGAGAGTGGTAGTTATTTAAGGCATAATCCATCAATTTTGAAAAAATGATGAGAGTTGCACCTGCTCCGATTCCAATCGGGAAGAAGGTTCCTAAGAGGTCAAAGGTTTTAAAACCAGTCAACATAGGAGCATAGAGTCCCAAAATCAAAAGTAGATTTGATGGACTGAGACCAGGAACCAATACTCCAAGAGCCAGTAGTGCACCTGCTAAAACAAAATTAAGAAAGCTGGCGCTTAAGGTTCCAACGACAAAATTTAAGGCATAGAGACCTAGTCCAGAAATGATAAAGGTGGCCCAGAACCAAGCTAAATCAATCTTGTCTCGGTCAGATTCTCGAGTTGATTCTTTTAGTAGGCTAGGAACAGTACCAATGATGGCCCCTGCAAAGCTCCATAAGACAAAGACCTGATAATTTTCAAGCAGGTATTCAATCGGATAAGAAAATAAGCCGATTCCCAGAAGCATACCGATGGCAACTGGAATAAAGTACAAAACATTTTCTTTGAAGTCTTTAAAGGGGTGGGCCAGAAAGCCAATCATTCGTTCATAAATCCCTAAGATTGCTGCTAGAACTCCTCCGGAAATTCCCGGTAGGATAAAACCAAGAGCAATCACAATCCCTTTAATAAGGCGTGCTAACCATGAGAGCATATTTTTCCTCCAACTATTTCTATTTCAAAAAATCCTTACTATATTGTATCACAATCAAACACAAAAGAAAAAGCAAATGATAAACAAATGCTTTTAAGGTTTTAAAAAGAGTTTTCTAAAAGTTTCTTCTTTGTTTTTTAAGGAAGAGATGACGTTGATATCCAAATCGTGATTAAAGCCAGCAATTTTTCCTTTAGAAGTGTACTGGTGGATGTCGTAATCTAAATCAGTTTTTGGAGTTGCCTCGTAGAATCCTGAGTCAGAACCATAGGACGGAATCCAAATAGAAGAAAATTTTGTAGTGTCAATACTGTGTTCTTCCATGAAATAGACACCAATGTAGATTCCGATATTTTTAGCACCTAGCGATTCTAGTTTTGCACGAAAGGCTTCAACACCTTCGTTCATATTAGACATGGTTTTTTCTTCCACGTCTAGCCAATAGTAACTAGGGCTGTATGGTGAAGATGCGTTATAGAATACTTCAGCGGCTTTTTCCATTTCTTGGACATTTTTTCCAGCTAAATAAGCATAGACACCAACTGGGACATTTCGTTTTTGAAACTCCGTGATATGGGTTTTAAAGGCCTTATCTACCCCATTAACAAAGGCAGCATCGTTCTCTTTGGACGTTTGAGCGCCACTATGGACGCGAACAATAGCTCCAGAAATGTTTTGGGACAGAGTATCGTAATTAATTTCCTCAGGACGCTGCCAACCAGAAACATCAATTACCGGTTTATCTATATTGTGTAGCGCTTGTGTTTCTACTTGCGCGATATTTGACTTTGTTTTTACAGGATGGTCCTCAAAACGAGGGCGATTCAGGATTAAAATGAAAATCATAATCCCAAAAAAACCAAATAAAATAAGCGGATTAATTTTCTTTCTCATATCTCATAATTTTACCTTAAAAATGAAAAAAAATCAAAAAAAATATTCAAAAAATGGGTCAAGAAAGGACTTTAGAGCATTTTTTCATTCAAGAGCGCGGAATGATTTGAAATATGGTATAATAAAAGGGAATTTCTAGAGAAAAGAGAAGATTATGTCAAATTATGCCATTATTTTAGCAGCGGGTAAAGGGACTCGCATGAAATCTGATTTGCCAAAAGTTTTGCACAAGGTTGCGGGCATTTCCATGTTGGAACATGTTTTCCGTAGTGTGGGAGCTATCCAACCTGAAAAGACAGTAACAGTTGTCGGACACAAGGCAGAATTGGTTGAGCAGGTCTTGGCTGGACAGACAGAATTTGTGACTCAATCTGAACAGTTAGGAACGGGTCATGCAGTTATGATGACAGAGCCTATTTTAGAAGGTTTATCAGGTCACACCTTGGTCATCGCAGGAGATACTCCTTTAATCACAGGTGAAAGCTTGAAAAACTTGATTGATTTCCACATCAATCATAAAAATGTGGCTACTATCTTGACTGCTGAAACAGATACTCCTTTCGGCTATGGACGAATTGTTCGTAATGATAATGCTGAAGTTCTTCGCATTGTTGAGCAGAAGGATGCTACAGATTTTGAAAAGCAAATCAAGGAAATCAACACTGGAACATACGTCTTTGACAACGAGCGTTTATTCGAGGCTTTGAAAAATATTAATACCAATAACGCTCAAGGTGAATATTATATTACAGATGTCATTGGCATTTTCCGTGAAGCTGGTGAAAAAGTTGGCGCTTATACTTTGAAAGATTTTGATGAGAGTCTTGGTGTAAATGACCGTGTAGCTCTTGCGACTGCTGAGTCGGTTATGCGTCGTCGCATCAATCATCAGCACATGGTCAATGGTGTTAGCTTTGTCAATCCAGAAGCAACTTATATCGATATTGATGTCGAGATCGCTCCTGAAGTTCAAATTGAAGCCAATGTTATCTTGAAGGGGCAAACGAAAATTGGTGCTGAGACTGTTTTGACAAATGGAACGTATGTAGTGGATAGCACTATCGGAGCAGGAGCTGTTATTACCAACTCTATGATTGAGGAAAGCAGTGTTGCAGACGGTGTGACAGTCGGTCCTTATGCCCACATTCGTCCAGGTTCAAGCCTAGCTGCCCAAGTTCATATTGGAAACTTTGTTGAGGTGAAAGGTTCTTCAATAGGTGAGAATACCAAGGCTGGTCATTTGACGTATATCGGAAACTGTGAAGTAGGTAGCAACGTTAATTTTGGTGCAGGAACCATTACAGTCAACTATGACGGCAAAAACAAATACAAGACAGTTATTGGCAACAATGTTTTTGTTGGTTCAAATTCAACCATTATTGCGCCAGTAGAACTTGGTGACAATTCCCTCGTTGGAGCTGGTTCAACTATTACTAAAGATGTTCCAGCGGATGCTATTGCTATTGGTCGTGGTCGTCAGGTCAACAAAGACGAATATGCAACACGCCTTCCTCATCATCCTAAGAATCAGTAGGAGCCTATCATGGAATTTGAAGAAAAAACGCTTAGCCGAAAAGAAATCTATCAAGGACCAATATTTAAACTGGTTCAAGATCAGGTTGAATTACCAGAAGGCAAAGGAGTTGCCCAACGGGATTTGATTTTCCATAACGGAGCTGTCTGTGTTTTAGCAGTAACGGATGAGAAAAAACTTATCTTGGTCAAGCAGTATCGCAAAGCTATCGAGGCTGTCTCTTACGAAATTCCAGCTGGAAAACTGGAAGTAGGAGAAAATACTGACCCTGTTGCAGCAGCTCTGCGTGAACTGGAGGAAGAAACATCCTATACAGGGAAATTAGAACTCTTGTACGATTTTTATTCAGCTATTGGCTTTTGTAATGAGAAGTTAAAACTATACCTAGCCAGCGATTTGACAAAGGTGGAAAATCCGCGTCCGCAGGATGAGGATGAAACCTTGGAAGTCCTTGAAGTGAGCCTAGAAGAAGCTAAGGAATTAATCCAATCAGGTCATATTTGTGATGCCAAGACAATTATGGCTGTTCAATATTGGGAATTGCACAAAAAATAGAGGAGGTTAGTATGGGTAAACCTTTATTAACGGATGAAATGATTGAAAGAGCTAATAGAGGCGAAAAAATTTCGGGTCCTCCTTTACTAGATGATGAGGAAACCAAGATTTTACCAACCTCTTCTTCCTATTTTGGTTATGCCAATCCAAAGGATCATGGTTTTAGCCAGGAAACCTTGAAGATTCAGGTCGAACCGTCTATTCATAAAAGCCGTCGCATTGAAAATACCAAGAGAAATATCTTCAATTCTAAATTGAATAAAATCTTATTTGCAGTCATCTTTCTCTTGATTTTGCTTGTCTTAGCAATGAAACTTTTGTAATAGAAAAGGAATTGAAATGAAAATAGGAATTATAGCTGCTATGCCAGAAGAACTGGCTTATCTGGTCCAGCATTTAGACAATGCCCAAGAGCAAATTGTTTTGGGGAATACCTATCATACAGGAACCATTGCTTCGCATGAAGTCGTTCTCGTAGAGAGTGGAATTGGTAAAGTCATGTCTGCTATGAGTGTGGCGATTTTGGCTGATCATTTCCAAGTGGATGCTTTGATTAACACAGGATCTGCTGGGGCAGTAGCAGAGGGTATTTCTGTTGGAGATGTTGTGATTGCTGACAAATTAGCCTATCATGACGTGGATGTTACAGCTTTTGGATATGCTTATGGACAAATGGCGCAACAACCGCTTTATTTCGAATCAGATAAAACTTTTGTTGCTAAAATCCAAGAAAGTTTATCTCGATTGGACCAAAAATGGCATCTTGGATTGATTGCTACAGGAGATAGTTTTGTTGCAGGAAATGATAAGATAGAAGCGATTAAGTCCCATTTCCCAGATGTTTTGGCTGTTGAGATGGAGGGGGCAGCTATTGCTCAGGCAGCGCATGCCCTTAATCTTCCAGTCTTAGTCATCCGAGCTATGAGTGATAATGCCAACCATGAAGCAAACATCTCTTTTGATGAGTTTATTATCGAAGCTGGACGTCGCTCTGCCCAAGTCTTATTAGCCTTTTTGAAGGCTTTAGATTAAGCGAAAATTTGACAGTTTTTCTAGCTTATGATAAGATTTAAGTAAAGAAAAGCTAGAAAACGTTTCAGAGGATATTATGAGTATTGAAATGACCGTCAGTGAGATTGCAGAGGTCTTAGGATTATCTCGCCAAGCAATCAATAACCGTGTCAAAGAATTACCAGAAGAAGACACAGATAAAAATGACAAAGGGGTAACAGTAGTTACTAGAAGCGGCTTGATTAAGCTAGAAGAAATCTATAAAAAAACGATTTTTGAAGATGAGCCTGTCAGTGAAGATGTCAAGCAACGTGAACTGATGGAGATTCTAGTTGATGAGAAGAATGCAGAAATTCTCCGTCTTTATGAACAATTAAAAGCCAAGGATCGTCAGCTATCAGAAAAAGATGAGCAGATGCGCATCAAAGACCGTCAGATTGCTGAGAAAGACAAACAACTAGATCAGCAGCAACAATTGACTCTTCAAGCCATGAAGGATCAAGAAAATCTCAAGCTAGAGCTGGACCAAGCAAAAGAAGAAGTCCAATCCACTAAGAAAGGCTTTTTTGCTCGTTTATTTGGAGGATAATCAAGGAGCTGTTTAGGTTAAATGCTAACCTGATGGCTTCTTTTGTTTCTAAATAGTATAGTTGCTCAAATAGAATAAGAAGAGAGATAGTAGAAGAGAGGTATAGAATGGAACGATTAGAAAGGTAGATCTGTATGATGAAGCTTTTGAACGTCGGAGTTCGGATTTACACGGTATTTCTAATCTCAAGTTGCAAACTGTTGCTTCATTTCTTGGATTTCAAGGTCAGTCTCATAATAGTTTAGAGGATGCACGGATGACAGCGCGTGTTTACGAGTCCTTCCTAGAGTCGGATCAAGCTAGAGAATTGTTAGAGACAGAAAGTAGTCTTTCAAACAATCCTTTTGGAGGCTTGGACTTGTCTCAATTATTTGACTAGGAGTGCCTATGAAACCTGAAAAACCTAAAAATCTAGGTTTTAAGCAGATATACTTTAATCTAGATAAAATACTTTTTCTATTTTTCTTGACTTTCATGATGATTGAGTTTGTCTGGTTACCATCAAATTCTTGGATTGCTGGACTTTTGCTCCGTCAGACAGGTTATCTCTTTCTATCCTACAACAATATTTTTGCCATTATAACGGGTTCTCCCTTTGTTAGTCTTGCTTTATTTATTCTGGTAATCGTTAATTTACTGATCGCCTATTACCAGATAGGACTTCTCTTTATTGGTGCTCGGCATTTATTATGTCATGAAAAGAGGACCTTGCTGGAGTACAGTCGCAAGGTCTTTCGACAAAGTTTCTTGTTTATGAAGCAAGTCACGCTTGCCAAGATAACCTTTATCTTCTTTTATGTCATGATGCTCTTTCCAGTGATTCGAAAGATTTTAAAGATTTACTACTTAAATAAAATTGTCATTCCGGACTTTATCGTTGATTATGTGGAAGACAAGTATTGGCTAGTAGGTATAGTGGTTACTATTCTAGCTTTACTTCTATTTTATATTTCAGTGCGTTTCATGTTTGCCCTACCTCAGCTTTTATTTGAGAAGAAGACAGTCAAAGAAGCAGTCAGATACAGTCTAGAGAAGACAAGAAAGCACTCCTGGTTTTATATTTGGAACTTGCTTTGGATTGTCGTCAAAACCTACCTATTTTTCATTCTTTTATTGATTCCAATATTAGCAAGTCAGGCACTGATGGATGGTCTGACACATAAGGAATCTCTTGTTCTGGGAATTATCAATTTTGTCTTGATTAAGAATTTTCATTATATAGCCTTGACTTACTTTCTTATTAAGTTTGTTTCCTTCTTAACGGGAGAAGAACTAGAAATTACACCAAGGAGAAAGAAAGACCACTGGATGAGATGGGGAGTGATGGGCTGTGCTTGTATCTTTTTCGCTCTTGAGGGTTATGTTTATTTAGAAGCTCCAGTAGCCAATAAACCTTTAATCATTTCTCACAGGGGAGTATCTAATAAGAATGGTGTGCAAAATACCGTCCAATCACTAGAAAAAACCGCTCAGTTATCTCCAGATTTCGTTGAGACAGATGTTCAGGAAACAAAAGATGGCCAGTTTGTCATGATGCATGATGCCAATATCAAGAATCTGACAGGAGTTAATGCCAATCCACAGGATCTAACTTTGAAAGAATTAACCAAACTTGATATTTCAGAAAATGGTTATCATAGCAAGGTGTCCAGTTTTGATGACTATCTCAATAAAGCCAATGAATTGCATCAAAAACTCCTCATTGAAATTAAAACCAGTCGAAAAGATAGTCCAGATATGATGAAACGATTTATGGAAAAATATGGAACGGTTCTTAAGCAGAATGGTCACCAAATGCAATCTTTAGACTACCATGTGATTGATCAGGTTCTAGCCTACGATTCTCAAATTCCAGTCTATTTCATCCTACCTTATAATAGTATCTTCCCAAGAACCAAGGCTACAGGTTATACCATGGAGTATTCAACTTTAGATGAAAATTTTGTCAACAAGCTTTGGAATACGGATCAGAAATTGTACGTTTGGACTATCAATAGTTCAGAGTCCTTTGATAAATCCGTTCATTTGGGAGCTGATGGCATGATAACGGATGACTTGGAAATGATTCAAGATCAAGTTACCATTGCCCAAGAAGACCCAGAGTATACTGAATTGCTTTTCAAACAGGCCATGGAATTCTTTAATTTTTAGTAAGCAAAAAACCACCTCTAAAATAGCAAAAAAACGAGCATTGTATCAGTTGGATATGCTCGTTTTATTATGCCATGGTTTATAATTGATACTCAATGAAAATCAAAGAGCAAACTAGGAAACTAGCCGCAAGCTATACTTGAGTACGGTAAGGCGATGCTGACGTGGTTTGAAGAGATTCTCGAAGAGTATGAAATAAGAATAAAACAGGAAGTAATGCCTATGAAGTGGTTGAACTAGGTTATTTATGTTAGATGTAAAAGGCTTACTAATTTCTGCATGAAGAAGAATTTCGAATATAAGGTGAATGAAAAATGGATCTTGCCCCCCTTGGGGCAGATGAGAGAGTATTGTTGGCGCGTGCAAAGTTTATGTTAGAGACAAATAAGTTATCACAACATAGCTAGGTTTCAATTTTATGAGTATGAATCTCATAAAATTGGTCAAGAAACTACCCTCTAAAACATCAATTATACAAAGAGAGACTGTGTAGTTTTATTTTTGAGTTAATTTTTTCTTAAATCAAGTGCTTACTGAGGATTGCTTTTATTTTCTGAAGTTGGAGTATTGGGTTGTTTTTCATTTTCAGTGGTAGCTTTACTTGGAGCAGGAGTAGTAGAGTCCTGAGTTGCTGTTTTCTGCTCTTCTTTTTTCTCTTCCTTGACACTAGATTGTGGTGTTTCTTCTTGCGGTGTTTTTTCTTGAGAAGTGTTATTTTCTTTATTGGGACGAGTGTTTTCCTGAGGGGCTTCCTTTTGAATTTCTTTGACAATTGTTGTCGTCTGGCTTGTCGTAGGTTCTTTTTTAGTATTTTTGTTATTATCCAAGGCGTTCATGATAGTGATACTTGCGGTAATCAAGCCAAGGATACTACCAATAGTAGCAACGGTTTTTTGAAAGACTGTAAAGCCTTTTTTGATGTGTTCTGTTTTTGGTTTTGAAGTTCTACGATAATTAGACATGCATTCTCTCCTTTAATTAAAATTTATTATACCGCATTTCTTTAAAAAAATCTTAAAAAAAGAGGAATTGCCTATTCTTGTCGCAGGCTCCGTTTCATGATACAATAGAAAGAGTGATTTTAGAAAGCGTGAGAAAACATGATTTACTTTGATAATTCAGCGACGACCAAGCCCTATCATGAAGCCATTGAAACCTATATGCAGGTGGCTTCAAAAATTTTAGGAAATCCATCTAGTCTCCATCGTTTGGGAGACCAGGCAACACGAATCTTAGATGCTTCCCGCCAACAGATTGCAGATTTAATCGGTAAGAAAAGCGATGAAATCTTTTTTACCTCTGGTGGGACAGAAGGAGATAATTGGGTCATCAAGGGTGTGGCCTGTGAAAAAGCCAAGTTTGGCAAGCACATCATCGTATCAGCCATTGAACATCCAGCAGTCAAAGAGTCAGCCCTCTGGTTGAAAAGTCAAGGATTTGAAGTGGATTTTGCTCCAGTTGATGAGAAAGGATTTGTGGATGTTGAGGCTCTAGGAGCTTTGATACGACCTGATACAATCCTAATTTCTGTCATGGCTGTAAACAATGAAATCGGCTCGATTCAACCTATTCAAGCTATTTCAGAACTCTTGGCAGACAAGCCGACTATTTCCTTCCACGTTGATGCGGTTCAGGCGCTTGCCAAGATTCCAACTGAAAAGTATCTGACAGAACGAGTGGATTTTGCGACTTTCTCTGGTCACAAGTTCCACGGAGTCCGAGGTGTTGGTTTTGTCTATATAAAGTCTGGCAAGAAGATTACGCCTCTTTTAACAGGTGGTGGTCAGGAGCGTGATTATCGTTCGACAACTGAAAATGTAGCAGGGATTGCAGCGACAGCCAAGGCCCTCCGTTTGTCTATGGAAAAGCTGGACATCTTTACTAGTAAGACAGGACAGATGAAGGCAGTGATTCGCCAAGCTCTTCTGGACTATCCAGACATTTTTGTCTTTTCAGATGAGGAAGACTTTGCCCCTCATATTCTGACTTTTGGAATCAAAGGTGTTCGTGGTGAAGTTATCGTTCACGCCTTTGAAGACTATGATATTTTCATCTCAACGACCTCTGCTTGTTCATCCAAGGCAGGGAAACCTGCAGGTACCTTGATTGCTATGGGAGTGGACAAGGATAAGGCCCAGTCAGCTGTGCGTTTAAGCCTTGACCTAGAAAATGATATGAGTCAGGTCGAGCAGTTTTTGACCAAGCTAAAATTAATTTATAATCAAACTAGAAAAGTAAGATAGGAGCATTTATGCAGTATTCAGAAATTATGATTCGCTATGGAGAATTGTCAACCAAACACAAAAATCGTATGCGTTTCATCAATAAACTTCGTAATAATATTTCAGACGTTTTGTCTATCTATCCCCAAGTTAAGGTAACCGCAGATCGCGACCGTGCCCACGCTTACCTGAATGGAGCTGATTATACCGCAGTAGCAGAATCGCTCAAACAAGTATTTGGAATTCAAAACTTTTCTCCCGTTTATAAAGTCGAAAAGTCTGTGGAAGTTCTTAAGTCTGCTGTCCAAGAGATTATGAAAGAAACCTATAAGGAAGGGATGACCTTTAAAATCACTGGTAAGCGTAGCGACCACACCTTTGAACTTGATAGTCGTGAACTCAATCAAACTCTTGGTAGTGCTGTTTTCAAGGCTATTCCAAACGTGAAAGCTCAGATGAAAAATCCAGATATTAATCTTCAGGTTGAGATTCGTGAGGAAGCAGCTTATATTTCCTATGAAACCTTTCGTGGAGCAGGAGGATTACCTGTGGGAAGTTCTGGTAAAGGCATGCTCATGTTGTCAGGAGGAATTGATTCACCTGTGGCGGGTTATCTAGCTCTTAAACGAGGGGTAGATATTGAGGCAGTTCACTTTGCCAGTCCACCTTACACCAGTCCTGGTGCTCTTAAAAAAGCCCAGGACTTGACCCGTAAATTAACCAAGTTTGGGGGCAATATCCAGTTTATCGAAGTTCCTTTCACAGAGATTCAAGAGGAAATCAAGGCTAAAGCACCAGAAGCCTACCTCATGACCTTGACACGCCGTTTTATGATGCGGATTACCGATCGTATTCGTGAGGTACGAAATGGTTTGGTTATCATCAATGGGGAAAGTCTTGGTCAAGTAGCTAGCCAGACCTTGGAAAGCATGCAGACTATCAACGCTGTGACCAGCACTCCAGTCATTCGTCCTGTGGTTACTATGGATAAGTTGGAAATCATTGATATTGCCCAAGCAATCGATACCTTTGATATTTCTATCCAGCCTTTTGAAGACTGCTGTACGATTTTTGCACCTGACCGTCCTAAGACCAATCCTAAGATTAAAAATGCAGAGCAGTATGAAAAACGGATGGATGTTAAGGGCTTAGTTGAGCGAGCAGTGGCAGGGATTATGATTACTGAGATTACACCTCAAACTGAAAAAGATGAAGTCGATGACTTGATTGACAATCTCCTCTAATCAGAAAATCCAAAAGAATGTAGAAAAATAAATGAAAAAGTTAGTTTTTAATCCAAAAATGGAAGCAAAACTGACTTTTTTTCTATTTTTATGATATAATGAGATAAAATTTTGAATATAGAGAGTTTTCTGACAATGAATCAATCCTACTTTTATTTAAAAATGAAAGAACACAAACTCAAGGTTCCTTATACTGGTAAGGAGCGCCGTGTGCGTGTTCTTCTTCCTAAAGATTATGAAAAAGACACGGATCGTTCCTATCCTGTGGTTTACTTTCATGACGGGCAAAATGTCTTTTATAGTAAAGAATCCTTTATTGGTCACTCATGGAAGATTATCCCAGCAATTAAGCGTAATCCTGATATCAGTCGCATGATTGTCGTTGCTATTGATAATGATGGTATGGGGCGGATGAATGAGTATGCGGCTTGGAAGTTCCAAGAATCTCCTATTCCGGGGCAGCAGTTTGGCGGTAAAGGTGTGGAGTATGCCGAGTTTGTTATGGATGTGGTAAAGCCATTTATCGATGAGACTTACCGTACTAAAGCTGATCGCCAGCATACGGCTATGATTGGCTCGTCACTAGGAGGCAATATTACCCAGTTTATCGGACTAGAATACCAAGACCAAATTGGTTGTCTAGGTGTCTTTTCATCTGCAAACTGGCTCCACCAAGAAGCCTTTAACCGTTATATCGAGCGTCAAAATTTATTGCCTGACCAGCGTATTTTTATCTATGTAGGAACAGAAGAAGCAGATGATACGGACAAAACCCTGATGGCTGGCAATATCAAACAAGCCTATATCGACTCGTCGCTTCGCTATTACCATGATTTGATAGCAGGGGGAGTTCATCTGGATAATCTTGTCTTGAAAGTTCAGTCTGGTGCTATTCATAGTGAAATCCCTTGGTCGGAAAATTTACCAGATTGTCTCCGTTTTTTTGCAGAGAAATGGTAAGTTAGAAAAGGAGAAAGCAAATGCATATTGAAAACCTTAGTCACTGGAGTGGTCATCTCAACCGTGAAATGTACCTCAACCGTTATGGACATGCTGGGATTCCAGTTGTGGTTTTTGCTTCATCAGGTGGCAGTCACAATGAATACTATGATTTTGGCATGATTGAGGCTTGTGCTTCTTTTATCGAGGAAGGCCGTGTCCAGTTCTTTACCCTATCCAGTGTAGATAGTGAGAGCTGGTTGGCCACTTGGAAAAATAGTCATGACCAAGCAGAGATGCACCGTGCCTACGAGCGCTATGTGATTGAGGAGGCTATTCCTTTTATCAAGCACAAGACAGGTTGGTTTGATGGCATGATGACGACAGGTTGCTCGATGGGAGCCTACCATGCTGTCAATTTCTTCCTCCAGCATCCAGATGTCTTTACAAAGGTGATTGCCCTCAGTGGTGTTTACGACGCACGTTTCTTTGTCGGCGATTATTACAATGATGATGCTATTTATCAAAACTCGCCAGTAGATTATATTTGGAATCAGAACGACAGCTGGTTTATTGACCGTTACCGTCAGGCAGAGATTGTGCTTTGTACGGGGCTTGGTGTTTGGGAACAAGACGGTCTACCGTCTTTCTACAAGCTCAAAGAAGCCTTTGACCAGAAACAAATCCCAGCCTGGTTTGCTGAATGGGGACACGATGTCGCCCACGACTGGGAATGGTGGCGCAAACAAATGCCTTATTTCCTTGGAAATCTCTATTTATAAAAGGAGTTACCTATGAATTACCTTGTTATTTCTCCCTACTATCCGCAAAATTTTCAACAGTTTACCATTGAGCTAGCCAATAAAGGAATTACCGTCTTGGGGATTGGTCAGGAACCTTACGAGCAATTGGATGAACCTTTACGCAATAGCCTGACCGAGTATTTCCGTGTAGATAACCTTGAGAACATAGATGAAGTCAAACGTGCAGCTGCTTTTCTCTTTTATAAACATGGCCCAATTGATCGCATCGAGTCTCATAATGAATACTGGCTTGAGCTGGATGCAACACTCAGAGAACAATTCAATGTCTTTGGTGCTAAACCAGAGGATCTCAAAAAGACGAAATTTAAGTCTGAAATGAAGAAACTCTTCAAAAAAGCAGGTGTCCCTGTGGTACCTGGAGCTGTTATCAAGACGGAAGCAGATGTTGATCAAGCTGTGAAAGAAATCGGCCTTCCAATGATTGCCAAACCTGATAATGGAGTGGGCGCAGCGGCCACCTTCAAGCTTGAGACAGAGGACGATATCAATCACTTCAAGGCTGAGTGGGACCATTCAACTATTTATTTCTTTGAGAAATTTGTCACCTCTAGTGAAATCTGTACCTTTGATGGTCTTGTGGACAAGGATGGTAAAATCGTCTTTTCAACGACCTTTGACTACGCCTATACACCACTTGATCTCATGATTTACAAGATGGACAATTCCTACTATGTGCTCAAGGATATGGATCCTAAACTGCGCAAATATGGTGAAGCGATTGTTAAGGAATTTGGTATGAAAGAACGTTTCTTCCATATCGAGTTTTTCCGTGAAGGGGATGATTATATTGCCATCGAGTACAATAACCGCCCTGCAGGTGGTTTCACCATTGATGTTTATAACTTTGCCCATTCCTTGGACCTCTATCGTGGCTATGCAGCTATAGTCGCAGGAGAAGAGTTCCCAGCGTCAGATTTTGAACCTCAGTTTTGTTTAGCTACATCACGTCGTGCAAATGCTCACTATGTTTATTCTGAGGAGGACTTGCTTGCTAAATATGGCCAGCAGTTCAAGGTTAAAAAAATCATGCCAGCGGCCTTTGCGGAACTTCAAGGAGATTACCTGTATATGTTGACAACTCCGAGTCGACAAGAAATGGAGCAAATGATTGCAGATTTCGGACAACGTCAGGCTTAAGGGACTATAGGGTTAAGGAAAATGACTTTCTTAATCCTTTTGTTTTTTATGAGAAACACAGCAGATTGAAACAAGAATAGGACGAAACAGCCTCGTAAAGAGGCTGGGACAAAAAGATTTTGATTTTAGGAATTCTTTATTATAAATTTTTAAAATCGATAGATTAGGAAAAAAAGCGAACAAGACAAAATTCTGAATGTCAGATAACTCATTTTGTTCGCTTTTTATATTTAAGGTTAGACTTTTGTCCCAAACTCTTTTGAGGTGCTTTTTGATATGAGCCCAGGTTTTCTCAGTAAGATTGTACTCAGGTGAGTGGGGAGGAATAAGAAATAAAGCTACTTTTTCTGGGGCTTGTTCATAGTAGGTATGATTCTTTTTTTTCGAGTGTAGCCCATAGCTTTGAGAGCATAGTGGATTGAAATAAGATATGAACAAAGTGATTGAGAAAGTCAATTTTTTCTAGAAATGTTTCAGCAACCGTAATGTACTACTCCAGATTCAATACGCTATAGTTGGATGACAGCCAAATTTAGAAGCTATTTCAGTCAAATAAGCGTCTGGATTCTCAGTAAGATAGTTTTTAAGTCTATCTCTATCAACTTTTCTTGGTTTTGTTCCTTTTACTTGATGGTTTAGATTACTTATTTTCTCTTTTAGATAATGGGATTGCGTGAGATTTGGATAACGTGTGATACTTCTGTTATACTACCTGTTCGCTTACAATAGGCGAGAACTTTTTTTACGTAAATCGATTGAATATGGCATAAGATGACTGCACAACATTGTGTACTATCTTTAGTTCATTTTGTCATATCTCTGTCGAAACAGATTACTAATATTAATGCACGGGCTCTATGTATGTCAAAAACAAGTTCAGTTATTGAACAGATTGCATCAAACGATATAGAAGAATAATTTAAGTTTTTTATGTAATTTTTATATAGGATTCATTACGACAGATACCTTAGATTCTTTTTATTGAAGAAATTTTCTGAAAATTACAAAATATGCTTGCTATTTTAGAAAAATAGTGTAGAATAAAAGAAATAGGTTTTTAGAATAAGGAGTGGAATATGACAGTAACGATTGATTGGGAAAATCTCGGTTTTTCCTATATGAAATTACCTTATCGCTATATTGCTCATTTTAAAAATGGACAATGGAATCAAGGAGAGCTTACAGAGGATGCAACTTTGCATATTTCAGAGTCTTCTCCAAGTCTCCACTACGGACAACAAGCATTTGAAGGATTGAAAGCTTATCGTACTAAGGATGGTAGTATTCAACTTTTCCGTCCTGATGAAAATGCTAAACGCCTGCAACGTACTTGTGATCGTCTCTTGATGCCACAAGTTCCGACAGACATGTTTGTAGAAGCTTGTAAGGCAGTTGTCCGCGCCAATGAAGAATATGTACCACCATATGGAACAGGTGGAACCCTTTATCTTCGTCCACTTTTGATTGGTGTCGGAGATATTATTGGGGTTAAACCAGCAGAAGAGTACATTTTCATCATCTTTGCTATGCCAGTTGGAAATTACTTTAAAGGCGGTTTGGTTCCAACCAACTTCTTAATTCAGGATGAATACGACCGTGCCGCTCCAAATGGTACAGGTGCGGCTAAGGTTGGTGGAAACTATGCTGCCAGTCTCTTGCCAGGGAAATTGGCTAAATCTTGCCATTTCTCAGATGTTATTTACCTAGATCCATCAACACATACAAAGATTGAAGAAGTTGGATCAGCTAACTTCTTTGGAATTACAGCTGACAATGAATTTGTAACACCATTGAGTCCATCTATCTTGCCATCTATTACTAAGTATTCTTTGCTTTATTTGGCAGAACACCGCTTGGGCTTAACTCCTATTGAGGGGGATGTCCCAATTGATAACCTGGATCGTTTTGTAGAGGCAGGTGCTTGTGGTACAGCAGCGGTTATTTCTCCAATTGGAGGTATTCAACATGGTGATGATTTCCATGTATTCTATAGTGAAACAGAAGTAGGTCCTGTGACTCGTAAACTTTATGATGAATTGACAGGAATTCAGTTTGGTGATATTGAAGCGCCAGAAGGTTGGATTGTAAAAGTAGATTAAAATAAACTAAAGGAGATTTTTTATGAAATCGAAAAAGTGGCTCTTAACAGCAGGAGTAGTCCTGAGTACAACAGCTTTTTTAGTAGCTTGTGGAAAAGCTGATAAAGAAGCAGATGCACCGACAACATTTTCTTATGTCTATGCAGTGGATCCAGCATCTTTGGACTACAGTATAGCGACTCGGACATCGACGACAGACGTTATTGGAAATGTTATTGATGGTTTGATGGAAAATGACAAATACGGAAATGTTGTTCCTTCTTTGGCTGAAGATTGGTCTGTGTCCAAAGATGGTTTGACTTATACCTATAAACTTCGTAAAGGAGTTAAATGGTATACTTCCGAGGGTGAAGAATACGCAGAAGTAACAGCCCATGACTTTGTAACAGGATTGAAACACGTAGCTGACGGTAAGTCAGACGGTGTCTCTCTCATCCAAAATTCTATCAAGGGCTTGGATGCCTACATGACTGGTGAGACTAATGATTTCTCTACAGTTGGTGTCAAGGCCTTGGATGATTACACAGTCGAGTATACCCTAAACAAACCAGAAAGCTTCTGGAATTCTAAAGTTACAACAGCGACGATGTTGCCTGTAAATGAAGAGTTTTTGAAGGCATCAGGTAAAGATTATGGAGCAGTTACTCCAGCAGGGATTCTCTATAATGGTCCTTATTTCTTGAAGACTTTGACTTCTAAATCGTTGATCGAATATGAGAAAAATCCAAATTACTGGGATAAAGAAAATGTAAAAATCGAGAAGATTAAATTGACTTACTACGATGGTTCTGATCAGGAATCGTTGATTCGTAGCTTCTCTTCTGGTGCTTATACGACAGCTCGTCTCTTCCCAAGTAGTTCAAACTTTGCTTCAACTTTGGAACAATACGGAGATAAAATCACTTATAGCCCACAGGACTCAAGTAGTTATTACTTCACCTTTAACGTAAATCGTCAGTCATATAATAAAACTGCGAAAACAAGTGAAGAACAAAAGACTTCTACAAAAGAAGCTATGCTTAATAAGGACTTCCGTCAGGCTATTAACTTTGCCTTCAACCGTCATTCTTATGCTGCCCAGCTAAATGGTGAAGACGGTGCGGATAAGATTATTCGTAACAGTTTAGTTCCAGATAACTTTGTGCAAGCAGGTGGTAAAAACTTTGGTCAAATCGCTCAAGTAGAGTTGGTGAACTATGGTGAGCAATGGAAAGGTGTTGAGCTAGTTGACGGTAAGGATTCTATCTACAATCCTGACAAGGCTAAAGCTGCTTTCGAAAAAGCTAAGAAAGATTTGGAATCTAAAGGGGTAAGCTTCCCAATTCATTTGGATGTCCCAGTTGAACAGACAGATACCATCGCCGTTCAACAAAGCAACTCTTTCAAACAGTCAATCGAATCAACTCTTGGTGCCGAAAATGTTGTCATCGACGTTCTTCAAATGACAGATAATGAAAAGGAAACAATCACTTCACAAGCGCGTGTTCCTTCCCAAAAAGACTATGATTTGAATAGTACAGGATGGGCTCCAAGTTATCAAGACCCAGCATCTTATTTAACTATCATGGATCCTAAATCAGGTTCTGCTATGAAACACCTAGGTATCACTAAAGGAAAAGACAAGGATGTCGTAGCTAAGATTGGTTTGGACCAGTATAAGAAATTATTGGATGATGCAGATTCAGAAACTACCAATCTTGAAGAACGCTATGAAAAATATGCCAAGGCTCAAGCTTGGTTGACAGATAGTTCATTATTGATGCCAACAGCTTCATCTGGTGGTTCTCCAGTTGTAAGTAATGTCGTGCCATTCTCAAAACCATACTCACAAGTTGGTATTAAGGGTGACCCATATATCTTTAAAGGAATGAAATTGCAAAAAGATATTGTTACGACAAAAGAATATGAAGAAGCACTGAAAAAATGGCAAAAAGAAAAATTGGAATCAAACGGTAAGTACCAAAAAGAACTAGAAAAACACATTAAATAAAGCAGAAAACTCTATATCAGACTCAGAATGATATAGAGTTTTTTCTTGCTAGTTTTGGGATTTTCTTGTAAAATAGAAAAAGTAAAGAGAGGTATGAAATGAGCAAGAAAGATAAAAAAATCGAAATTCAAGTAGCAGATGCTAAAGTTAATGTAGGAAAAGACAGTTTTGAAGGTTATACCTTGACCATTGGTAAAAAAGTTATCGGAGAAATTGCCGAATTAGATGGACAATTTGCCATCATAAAGAATGGGAATGTCGATAGTTTTTATAAAAAATTGGAAAAAGCTGTGGAAATTTTGATTGAAAATTATAATTTAGCAAAATAAGTATTGTTTTTTTGAAATTTTCATGATATAATAGTCCATGTTGATTGTAGGAGAGATAGCGAAGAGGCTAAACGCGGCGGACTGTAAATCCGCTCCTTCGGGTTCGGGGGTTCGAATCCCTCTCTCTCCATTTCATCAATGGGGTATAGCCAAGCGGTAAGGCAAGGGACTTTGACTCCCTCATGCGTTGGTTCGAATCCAGCTACCCCAGTTCTTAGGTAATAATCAAGATAAAAAGCAAAATATCTTAGGGTATTTTATTTTTATAATTGAAAGACGTGAACGATATAAACATGTCCTTGCGGGTGCTTAGGAAAAAAATTATAAGTATGTCAAGTTTAAGAAAAACTTGATTGTTGGAGGATTTTTTAGATGAACGAATTTGAAGATTTGCTAAATAGCGTTAGCCAAGTTGAGACTGGTGATGTTGTTAGTGCTGAAGTATTGACAGTTGATGCGACTCAAGCTAACGTTGCAATCTCTGGAACTGGTGTTGAAGGTGTCTTGACTCTTCGCGAATTGACAAACGATCGCGATGCAGATATCAATGACTTTGTTAAAGTAGGAGAAGTATTGGATGTTCTTGTACTTCGTCAAGTAGTTGGTAAAGATACTGATACAGTTACATACCTTGTATCTAAAAAACGCCTTGAAGCTCGCAAAGCATGGGACAAACTTGTTGGTCGCGAAGAAGAAGTTGTTACTGTTAAAGGAACTCGTGCCGTTAAAGGTGGACTTTCAGTAGAATTTGAAGGTGTTCGTGGATTTATCCCAGCTTCAATGTTGGATACTCGTTTCGTACGTAACACTGAGCGTTTTGTAGGTCAAGAATTTGATGCTAAAATCAAAGAAGTTGACGCTAAAGAAAACCGCTTCATCCTTTCACGTCGTGAAGTTGTTGAAGCAGCTACAGCAGCAGCTCGCGCTGAAGTATTCGGTAAATTGGCTGTTGGTGATGTAGTAACTGGTAAAGTTGCACGTATCACAAGCTTCGGTGCTTTCATCGACCTTGGTGGTGTTGACGGATTGGTTCACTTGACTGAATTGTCACATGAACGTAACGTATCACCAAAATCAGTTGTAACTGTTGGTGAAGAAATTGAAGTGAAAATCCTTGATCTTAACGAAGAAGAAGGACGTGTATCACTTTCACTTAAAGCAACAACACCTGGACCATGGGATGGCGTTGAGCAAAAATTGGCTAAAGGTGATGTAGTAGAAGGAACAGTTAAACGTTTGACTGACTTCGGTGCATTTGTTGAAGTATTGCCAGGTATTGATGGACTTGTTCACGTATCACAAATTTCACACAAACGTATTGAAAATCCAAAAGAAGCTCTTAAAGTTGGTCAAGAAGTTAAAGTTAAAGTTCTTGAAGTTAACGCAGATGCAGAGCGCGTATCACTTTCTATCAAAGCTCTTGAAGAGCGTCCAGCTCAAGAAGAAGGACAAAAAGAAGAAAAACGTGCTGCTCGTCCACGTCGTCCAAAACGTCAAGAAAAACGTGATTTCGAACTTCCAGAAACACAAACAGGATTCTCAATGGCTGACTTGTTCGGTGATATCGAACTTTAATCAAATTGAAAATTCACAAAGTCCTTTGTTTTCTAAACAAGGGATTTTTCTTTTGTCTGTAAGGCTTTTTTGATATAATAGTTCTATGTTAGAATCAGAAAAACAATCACGTTATCAAATGTTAAATGAAGAGCTCTCTTTTTTATTGGAAGGTGAAAGTAATGTTTTGGCTAATCTTTCCAACGCCAGTGCTCTTTTAAAATCACGTTTTCCTAATACTGTATTTGCAGGCTTTTATTTGTTCGATGGAGAGGAATTGATTTTAGGTCCCTTCCAAGGTGGTGTTTCCTGCATCCGTATTGCGCTAGGCAAGGGTGTTTGTGGTGAGGCAGCTCACTTTCAGGAAACTGTTCTGGTTGGAGATGTGACGACCTATCCTAACTATATTTCTTGTGATAGTAGTGCTAAAAGTGAAATTGTTGTGCCGATGATAAAGAATGGTCAATTGCTTGGAGTTCTGGATCTTGATTCTTCAGAGGTTGATGATTATGATGCTATGGATCGAGATTATTTGGAACAATTTGTCGCTATTTTGCTTGAAAAGACAGAATGGGACTTTACAATGTTTGGGGAGAAAGCCTAATGTATCAAGCACTTTATCGAAAATATAGAAGTCAAAACTTTTCCCAGTTGGTTGGACAGGAAGTTGTGGCCAAGACTCTTAAACAAGCAGTGGAACAAGAGAAAATAAGTCATGCCTATCTTTTTTCAGGTCCTCGTGGAACGGGAAAGACCAGTGTAGCTAAGATTTTTGCCAAAGCTATGAACTGTCCCAATCAAGTGGGTGGTGAGCCTTGCAATAACTGCTATATTTGTCAGGCAGTGACAGATGGTAGTTTAGAAGATGTCATTGAAATGGATGCGGCCTCTAATAATGGGGTAGATGAAATTCGTGAAATTCGTGATAAATCTACCTACGCCCCTAGCCTTGCCCGTTATAAGGTTTATATCATAGATGAGGTTCACATGCTATCTACAGGGGCTTTTAATGCCCTCCTAAAGACTCTGGAAGAGCCAACACAGAATGTGGTCTTTATTTTGGCCACTACTGAATTGCACAAGATTCCTGCCACTATTCTATCTCGTGTACAACGTTTTGAATTTAAATCAATTAAGACACAGGATATTAAGGAACATATCCACTATATCTTAGAAAAAGAAAATATCAGTTCTGAACCAGAGGCTGTGGAAATCATTGCTAGACGGGCTGAAGGTGGGATGCGGGATGCCTTGTCAATTTTGGATCAAGCCCTGAGTTTGACACAGGGAAATGAGTTGACGACTGCCATCTCTGAAGAAATTACAGGAACTATTAGTCTGTCAGCCTTGGATGATTATGTGGCTGCCTTATCTCAGCAGGATGTTCCCAAAGCCTTAGCTTGCTTAAATCTTCTCTTTGAGAATGGTAAGAGCATGACTCGTTTTGTGACCGACCTTTTGCACTATTTAAGAGATTTGTTAATTGTTCAAACAGGGGGAGAAAACACTCATCATAGTCCAGTCTTTGTGGAGAATTTGGCAATTCATCAAGAAAATTTGTTTGAAATGATTCGTTTGGCGACAGTTAGTTTAGCAGATATTAAGTCTAGTTTGCAACCCAAGATTTATGCTGAGATGATGACCATCCGTTTGGCGGAGATTAAGCCCGAACCAGCTCTTTCAGGGGCGGTTGAACATGAAATTGCTGCACTGAGACAGGAAATTGCACGTCTCAAACAAGAACTTGCAAATGTGGGAACTGTAGCTAAGCCAACAAATCCAGTTCCTAGTCGTCCAGCAGCAGGCAAGACCGTCTATCGTGTGGATCGCAATAAAGTTCAATCTATCTTACAAGAGGCCGTCGAAAATCCTGATTTAGCGCGTCAAAATCTGATTCGCTTGCAGAATGCCTGGGGAGAGGTGATTGAAAGTCTAGGTGGACCTGATAAGGCTCTGTTAGTTGGATCTCAACCGGTTGCGGCCAATGAACACCACGCTATTCTTGCTTTTGAGTCTAACTTCAATGCTGGTCAAACCATGAAACGAGACAATCTTAACACCATGTTTGGCAACATCCTCAGTCAGGCAGCAGGTTTTTCACCCGAGATTTTAGCTATTTCCATGGAGGAATGGAAAGAAGTTCGCGCAGCCTTTTCAGCTAAAGCTAAATCTTCTCAAGCTGAAAAAGAAGCAGAAGAAAGTCTGATACCAGAAGGATTTGAATTTTTGGCTGATAAAGTGAAGGTAGAGGAAGACTAAAGAAAGATTTCATGATACAATAAGTTTATGAATAGACAACAATTTATTATCATAGCGCTGTTTACAGCTGCTGAGACCTATTTTTTCAATGAAGCCTGGATGACTGGTCGCTATATTATGGCAGCCTTTTGGGCCATTTTGCTCTTTAGAAATTTTCGAGTTAGTTATTTGATGGGCAAGATTGTAGATGTCATTGACCAACATTTAAAAGGAAAAGACTAATCCTCAGCTTCTAGACAAAATCAAAGCCTTTTAGGCTTTTTTTTGTTATACTATAAAAGTATATTTATTGACCTTTTACCGTATTTTCTAGGGAAATTAAGTATGTTTCTAGTAAGTACTGCAAAGGCCTTGAAAAAGAAAGGAACTATCATGTCAGTATTAGAGATCAAAGATCTTCACGTTGAGATTGAAGGAAAAGAAATTTTAAAAGGGGTTAACCTGACCCTGAAAACAGGCGAAATCGCCGCTATCATGGGGCCAAATGGTACTGGTAAATCGACTCTTTCTGCCGCTATCATGGGAAATCCTAACTATGAGGTTACTAAAGGTGAAGTCTTGTTTGATGGCGTAAATATCCTTGAGTTGGAAGTGGACGAGCGTGCGCGTATGGGACTTTTCCTTGCAATGCAATACCCGTCAGAAATTCCTGGAATTACCAACGCTGAGTTTCTTCGTGCCGCTATGAATGCGGGGAAAGAAGACGATGAGAAGATTTCAGTTCGCGAGTTCATCACTAAGCTAGACGAAAAAATGGAATTGCTTAACATGAAAGAAGAAATGGCAGAGCGTTACCTCAACGAAGGTTTCTCTGGTGGTGAGAAAAAACGTAATGAAATTCTTCAACTCTTGATGTTGGAACCAACATTTGCACTTTTGGACGAGATTGACTCTGGTCTTGATATTGACGCTCTTAAAGTTGTGTCTAAAGGTGTCAATGCCATGCGTGGTGAAGGTTTTGGTGCTATGATCATCACTCACTACCAACGTCTTTTGAACTACATCACACCTGATGTGGTACACGTGATGATGGAAGGGCGTGTTGTCCTTTCTGGTGGTCCAGAATTGGCTGCGCGTTTGGAACGTGAAGGATACGCAAAACTAGCTGAAGAACTTGGCTACGACTACAAGGAAGAATTGTAATTCCCTCGTATCTTTTAGGAGAAGTAAATGACTAAAGAAAATATTCAACTTTTTTCAGAAATGCACGCTGAACCAAGCTGGTTGGCTGATCTCCGTCAAAAAGCTTTTGACAAGATTGAGACTTTGGAATTACCAGTTATTGAGCGTGTCAAATTCCACCGTTGGAATCTGGGTGATGGAACGATTAGAGAAAGTGAGCCATCAGCAAATGTTCCAGATTTCACTGCACTAGATAACCACTTGAAGTTGGTACAAGTAGGAACTCAAACTGTTTTTGAGCAAATTCCAGTTGAGTTGGCTCAACAGGGTGTTGTCTTTACAGACTTCCATTCAGCTTTAGAAGAAATTCCAGAACTCGTAGAAGAATTCTTCATGTCATCTGTCAAGTATGACGATGACAAGTTGGCAGCCTACCATACAGCTTATTTCAACAGTGGTGCTGTTCTCTACATTCCTGATAATGTTGAGATTAAAAAGCCAATCGAAGGTATTTTCTACCAAGACAGCGATAGCGATGTGCCGTTTAACAAACATATTATGATTATCGCTGGTAAAAACTCTAAGATTAGCTATTTGGAACGTTTGGAATCTCGTGGTGAGGGTAGTGCCAAAGCAACTGCCAATATCACTGTAGAAGTCATTGCTCGTTCTGGTGCTCAAGTGAAATTTGCTGCAATTGATCGTCTTGGTGAGAATGTCACTGCCTACATTAGCCGCCGAGGTAAATTGGGCAACGATGCAAGTATTGACTGGGCTATCGGTGTCATGAACGAAGGAAATGTTGTCGCTGACTTTGATAGTGACCTACTTGGAAATGGTAGCCATGCAGACCTCAAGGTCGTAGCTCTTTCAAGTGGTCGTCAGGTGCAAGGGATTGATACTCGAGTAACTAACTATGGTTGCAACTCTATCGGTAATATCCTGCAACATGGAGTAATTCTTGAAAAAGCAACTTTGACCTTCAATGGTATTGGCCACATCATCAAGGGTGCTAAGGGAGCAGATGCCCAACAAGAAAGCCGTGTTCTCATGCTTTCAGACCAAGCACGTTCCGATGCCAACCCAATTCTTTTAATTGATGAAAATGATGTTACTGCAGGGCATGCAGCGTCTATCGGACAAGTGGATCCAGAAGATATGTACTACCTTATGAGCCGTGGACTTGACAAAGCCACTGCAGAACGTTTGGTTGTTCGTGGTTTCCTTGGATCCGTTATCGTTGAGATCCCTGTCAAGGAAGTTCGTGATGAAATGATTGCGACGATCGAAGAAAAATTGTCAAAACGCTAAGGGGAAGCCTATGTTAGATGCAGAAGCTATTCGCAAGGATTTTCCAATTTTAGACCAGATTGTCAACGATGAACCATTGGTCTATTTGGACAATGCTGCGACGACACAAAAACCACTAGCAGTTCTGGAGACGATTAACCGCTACTATGAACAGGATAATGCCAATGTTCACCGTGGAGTTCATACCTTGGCAGAAAGGGCGACAGCTTCTTATGAGGCGGTTCGTGAAACAATTCGTAAATTTATCAATGCAGGCTCTACAAAGGAAGTTCTCTTTACCAGAGGAACGACAACCAGTCTTAACTGGGTGGCGCGCTTTGCAGAGGAAGTCTTGACTGAGGGAGACCAGGTCTTGATTTCTATCATGGAACACCATTCCAATATCATTCCATGGCAAGAAGCCTGTCGCAAGACTGGGGCAGAGCTTGTCTATGTCTATCTCAAGGACGGGGCTCTAGATATGGATGATTTGCGAGCTAAATTGACTGATAGAGTCAAGTTTGTTTCGTTAGCTCACGCTTCAAATGTTCTTGGTGTGGTTAATCCAATCAAAGAAATCACTCAATTGGCCCACCAAGTTGGAGCTATCATGGTGGTGGATGGCGCTCAATCTACACCTCATATGAAGATTGATATTCAGGACTTGGATGTGGACTTCTTTGCCTTTTCAGGTCATAAGATGGCTGGTCCAACTGGTATTGGTGTTCTTTACGGCAAAGAAAAGTATCTAGAACAAATGTCACCTCTTGAATTCGGCGGTGAAATGATTGATTTCGTCTATGAGCAGTCTGCTAGCTGGAAGGAATTACCTTGGAAATTTGAGGCTGGAACTCCTAACATGGCAGGTGCGATTGGCCTTGCAGCTGCCGTGGATTATCTTGAAAACATTGGTATGGATGCCATTGAATCTCATGAACAAGAATTAATCGCCTATGTCTATCCAAAACTGCAAGCTATTGAAGGATTGACTATTTATGGTTCGCAGGACTTGGCTCAACGCTCGGGTGTCATTGCTTTTAACCTAGGGGGCCTTCATCCTCACGACCTTGCGACTGCTTTGGATTATGAAGGAGTGGCTGTTCGTGCGGGTCACCACTGTGCGCAGCCTTTGCTCCAATATTTGGAAGTTTCAGCAACAGCTCGTGCGAGTTTTTATATCTACAATACCAAGGCAGATTGCGACAAGCTAGTCGATGCCTTACAAAAGACAAAGGAGTTTTTCAATGGCACTTTCTAAACTAGATAGCCTTTATATGGCAGTGGTAGCAGACCATTCGAAAAATCCACATCACCAAGGGAAGTTAGAAGACGCTGAACAAATCAGTCTCAACAATCCGACCTGTGGAGATGTTATCAATCTCTCCGTCAAGTTTGATGCAGATGACCGCTTGGAGGATATCGCTTTTCTAAACTCAGGCTGTACCATCTCGACTGCCTCTGCGAGCATGATGACAGATGCAGTTTTGGGAAAGACCAAACAAGAAATCTTAGAACTTGCGACTATTTTTTCTGAAATGGTTCAAGGGCAAAAAGATGGCAGACAAGATAGTCTTGGCGATGCTGCTTTCTTGTCAGGCGTTGCCAAATTTCCTCAACGAATCAAGTGTGCAACTCTAGCTTGGAATGCCCTTAAGAAAACAATTGAAAATCAAGAAAATAAGTAAGGCAAGTTTCTTTTGTCTTATGAATCAGTAGAAATGAAGAATGAAAGAAAGGATATTATGGCTGAAGAAAGAGTAGAACCAAAACCAATTGACCTTGGTGAATATAAATTTGGTTTCCATGATGATGTAGAGCCTGTCCTATCGACAGGAAAAGGATTGAATGAAGATGTCATTCGTGAACTATCAGCTGCTAAGGGAGAACCTGAGTGGATGTTAGAATTCCGTTTGAAGTCTTATGAAACCTTCAAAAAAATGCCCATGCAAACTTGGGGAGCAGACTTATCAGAGATTGACTTTGATGACTTGATTTATTACCAAAAACCATCTGATAAACCAGCTCGTTCATGGGATGACGTTCCTGAAAAAATTAAAGAAACCTTTGAACGTATCGGGATTCCTGAAGCTGAGCGTGCTTATCTAGCTGGTGCCTCTGCCCAGTACGAGTCAGAAGTGGTTTACCACAATATGAAAGAAGAGTTCCAAAAATTGGGGATTATCTTTACAGATACAGATTCTGCCCTCAAGGAATACCCAGACTTGTTTAAACAGTACTTTGCTAAGTTGGTACCACCAACAGATAATAAGTTGGCTGCCCTCAATTCGGCAGTATGGTCAGGTGGAACCTTTATCTATGTACCAAAAGGTGTGAAAGTGGATATTCCACTTCAAACTTACTTCCGAATCAATAACGAAAATACTGGTCAGTTTGAACGTACCTTGATTATCGTTGATGAGGGAGCAAGTGTCCACTACGTAGAAGGATGTACAGCGCCAACTTATTCAAGTAACAGCTTGCACGCCGCCATCGTAGAAATCTTTGCCTTGGATGGAGCTTATATGCGTTATACAACCATCCAAAACTGGTCTGATAACGTTTATAACTTGGTTACTAAGCGTGCTAAAGCTCAAAAAGATGCGACTGTTGAGTGGATTGATGGGAACTTGGGTGCCAAAACGACTATGAAATACCCATCTGTTTACCTAGATGGAGAAGGGGCGCGTGGGACTATGCTTTCTATTGCCTTTGCCAATGCAGGGCAACACCAAGACACGGGTGCTAAGATGATCCACAATGCTCCACATACTAGCTCGTCTATTGTGTCTAAATCCATCGCTAAAGGCGGAGGAAAGGTTGACTACCGTGGACAGGTCACCTTTAACAAGAACTCTAAGAAATCTGTTTCCCACATTGAATGTGATACCATTATCATGGATGACTTGTCAGCATCAGATACTATTCCATTTAATGAAATTCATAACTCGCAAGTTGCTTTGGAACACGAAGCTAAGGTCTCTAAGATTTCAGAAGAACAACTCTATTACCTCATGAGCCGTGGTTTATCAGAGTCTGAGGCAACTGAGATGATTGTCATGGGATTTGTAGAGCCTTTCACAAAAGAGCTTCCAATGGAATATGCCGTTGAGCTTAACCGCTTGATTAGCTACGAAATGGAAGGATCAGTTGGGTAAAATTTGATTTTAGATTTACCCAAAATCAAGAACTTTGAAGATGAACTTGTAACAAAAAGAGACTGAGAAAAAATATTTTAAGAACAGAAAACGCATGATATCAGGTGCCCCAAAAACTTGATATTATGCGTTTTCTCATGAAATATAGCGGAATGAATCTATAATAGTACACCTCGGTTGCTAAAATATTTCTAGAAATTAATTTGATTTTCGAAGAGTATTACTAATCGGTTTGTTCATATCTTACTTCAATTTAATATAGAGTTTTTCTAAACGCTTTTGACTTTTGATATATTGTTGTGAGGACGAAGTAATACAATATATAAAGTAGTCAGTTCAAGGCAGGATATAATGTCTAAGGGGCTACTAATAGCAAGTATGTTCTTTATTTTGATATTTTTCTTAATCCAACAGACACTTGCACTTTGAAACCCGTTCTCTAATCAATTCAAACCCTATACTTATTCAAATATATTGTGGCGGATGTAGGTTATGGTAGCGAATAAAACTATGTTTTTATTTGTGAATGATGAAAGATACTTCTTATTCCCTATACCATGCATCAGAAGGAATTGACATAAAAGAATCAGACTAGCACAGATAACCTAATGAATTGGTAATATCTTGAAAACAAAGATTAGTTTATAAGATTTGGAACCGTTTTCTGTCATAATCTTTCAGGAAAGTAGTTGCTAAAAGATGTAAAAATTGATAGAATAATGATTGTCTAAAAAATTTTAAGGAGAATCTATCAAATGGATTTCACATGGGCAATTAAATATGCCACTGAATTTTTGGCCACTGCTCTTTTGATCGTTCTTGGAAATGGTGCAGTTGCCAACGTTGAACTTAAAGGTACGAAAGGTCACCAAAGTGGCTGGATCGTTATCGCTGTTGGTTACGGTATGGGGGTTATGATTCCTGCCTTGATGTTTGGTAACGTATCTGGAAACCACATCAACCCAGCCTTCACTCTTGGACTTGCAGTCAGCGGTCTATTCCCTTGGGCACAAGTTGCGCCTTATATCGTCGCACAAGTTTTGGGTGCTATTTTTGGCCAAGCCTTGGTTGTGGTAACACACCGCCCATACTACTTGAAAACTGAAAATCCAAACAACATCTTGGGTACTTTCTCAACAATTTCAAGTTTGGATAATGGTTCAAAAGAATCACGCTTTGCAGCAACTGTTAATGGTTTTGTAAACGAGTTTGTTGGTTCATTTGTCCTTTTCTTTGCAGCGCTTGGTTTAACTAAACACTTCTTTGGTGCTGAACTAGTGTCAAAAGCGCAAGCGGCTATCAATTCTCAAGTTGCTCAAGCAACTACTCAAGGTCAAACAATTCCTCAAGAACAAGTAACAGCAGCACTTGAACAAGCTAAAGAACAAGTAGCTCCATTTATGACATCAGGTCTTGGAATTGCTCATTTGGCACTTGGTTTCCTCGTTATGGCCTTGGTAACATCACTTGGTGGACCTACAGGACCTGCCTTGAATCCAGCCCGTGACTTTGGTCCACGTCTCCTTCATGCTTTCCTTCCAAAATCAGTTCTTGGTGAGCACAAAGGTGATTCAAAATGGTGGTATTCTTGGGTACCAGTAGTAGCACCTATCGCAGCAGCAATTGCAGCAGTAGCTGTTTTCAAATTCCTTTACCTATAAGAAATTGAGTTCTTTATCCATTGTAATGGATTGAAGCAAAGATAAGATCTAGAAAGGGCAAATTTTGTCCTTTCTTTTTTTATGTGACTATTAGTCCGTCTCGCTCCGTTAGGTGCGAGACAAAAAAACCACCCGCTATGCGGGTGCGCGTCGAAGGTTATACCCAAAAAACTCCAAACGCGATACAATAAAGGTGTTCAAGCCAA
>NZ_VFSI01000016.1:0-46621 GCF_006385825.1 Streptococcus sp. D2
TTGTAGACTATATTGATTACTACAACAATAAACGAATTAAGGTAAAACTAAAAGGACTCAGTCCTGTGCAATACAGAACTAAATCCTTCGGATAAATTGATTGTCTAACTTTTTGGGGTCAGTACAATACTATGCGTTTTATTCTTTATAATTTAGCTATTTCAAAATTACAAGTTCTCCATTCTTAATTTCCCAAACTTGGTCAAACTTACTTAATAATTCGTTTTGGCGATGTAAAGTAACAATGACGGCACTTGGTAGTTCCAGAACTCTTTCCAATTCCATTTTAAACTGATTAGTATCCAAGGCAGAGAAAGGTTCGTCTAGGATAAGCAATGGATTTTTACGATTTTTCTCACGATTTAAATACATTCGTTGTTGCTGACCACCTGACAGGGATTGTGGTGGAATTTTTTCAAAATCTTCTTCTCTGAATTTTTCATTGAAACTATTGAATAGCGTTACATTATTTTCATAACTTGAAATAAATGTATGTTCTTGTTGCAGAATCATACCGAATCTTCCCCAAAGATGGTCCAAAACAAGCCCATCTAGCACAATTTGTCCTTCAAAATCTTCATCTGTTCCATTTAAAATGTTGAGAAGACTACTTTTTCCAGACCCATTCTTACCAATAAGCGCAATTTTATCCCCTTTTTGAATCGTAGCGGAAGTAATTATCAATTTTGATTCTCCCAGTTGTTTGGAAATATTTTTCAAAATAATCGTATCAAAAGAATGTTGAGGTGCTTGAACTGAAACGGGTCTCCCAACAATGTTTTGAAAACTCTTGATTACAGGCTTTACGGACTCTAACATTTGTAAATCATAAAGGATTTCCTGTATTGGTTCAGAAAAAGCATTAATATATCCGAAACTCGCCACCACCTCAGGAATACCGAGTTGCTGGTGAGATAGAGAGTAGGCTAAATAAATAAACAGAACAAGACTAATGAATTCAAAAGAAACACCTGTCAATAAGATGCCAGTAATTTTTGTCAAACCATACTTAAAATACTTATCCTGCAAATTCTTTAGAGAACTCTTTTGTTGATTCAAAAAATGCGACATAGTTAGTTTATTTACCAAATGATGTCCCATGAGCAAATCCTCCAAAGTTCGATAGTAATCTCCTTGTTTTTTCAAGTAAACCTGTCTGCGATTAGCGGTCAACTTCCCAACGATTTTAGGAATTTGAATACTAATTCCAGTAGAAAAGATTAAAATCAATGATACAATAGGATTAATTGTTCTGCTAATAATGAAAGCGTAAATGATGATACGTAAAATTTGTTTGATAAAACTCATCAATGGAGGAAGGTAATCCTTTTCCAACGAATCTAGGTCATTAGATTGATAGGAAATATACTCTGCTACTGTTTTCTGCTTGAAATCGTGGTGACTGAGTCCCAGAAGTGAACGAAACCACTCATTTTTCAAAGTAGTCGAAAAGATAATCCCCTGCTTCCAATCAAGTATCATTTGGATATAGTTACAACTCAAATAGCCAGCCACTGACATAGAGTAACCATATAGAGCTACTTGATAATCCCCTTTGATTAATGCCTGCGTGAAATACGGTAACAAAGCTGTGCAGATATTCGATACTACACCAAAAAGAAAATTAAAGAAGAGATACCATCTAATAGTTTTAAGATATGGTAGCATATACGATACTCCTTGCTAATGCGTTTTTTTACATATCGCAGAACAATCTCTACTATTCCCTATTTCAAATAGTGCGATACTCGGACATTGAGTGCAATAATTGTAAATCACACAAGTACTGCCGTTTTTACTATCATTCAAAATATAATTTGCTATTTTGTAAAATATAGGTCTATCCCATGTTTCTTTGATAGATGTAAAATGAATATTTCCAATACTTCTATTGAAAGTAAGCTTTTTCTAACGATTTAGGCTATTTCGTGACACACCCAAAATCCGTGAAAATTCTGGTTATATCAGATTATGTGATTTTCGTAAGAATTTTATATTGTCTCCAATCATGGCAGTCTCCTTTTACTTGATAAAACTATTATAACATTTAGAAATTAAAAACTGGTTCAAAATTAATAGAATGTGTGTATTCGATACATTCAATAAATTCTTGGAAACAGTTCTACACCAGTTATACAAATCTATATACACCTATCTCATTCAAAATAAAAAGAAAGCTGCAGTTCTTTTAATCCTGTATCAACGATTCATTCTGAAATCGAATAGGAGACATTTCCCAAGTCTACAATTCACTTCATCTCAAATTAATTTTTGTAATTCACCCTTAGTTTATAGATTTTATGCTCAACAAAAGTATAAAGCATACAAAACTTCACTTTGAACCAGTATTTATACTATATTCCGTATTAAAAATTCTATTATTGGTTTTGTAAAAAACAGTCTTCAAATATCCTGAAATATAGCAAAAAGAGATTGGGTAAAAACTCATTGTCTCTTCTCACTCAAGGACTAGGTTCACTTGAGCAAACTGAATCCGTACTGTCGTTCCTTTTCCAACCTCAGACTCGATACGAATCTGGTGCCCCAGTTCTTCAGAAATTTTCTTAGATAGGTAAAGTCCAAGTCCAGATGACTGCTGAGTTAGGCGTCCATTATACCCCGAAAATCCACGTTCAAATACTCGGAGGACATCACTGTTTTTTATCCCGATTCCTGTATCCTTGATACAGAGTTCCTGGCCCTCCATATAAATCTCCAGACCACCTTCCTTGGTGTACTTGAGACTATTTGAGATAATTTGTTCAATGACCACTAGTAGCCACTTCTTATCCGTCACGATTTCTTTATCAAGGTCATGTAGATTGACATTTAAGCCTTTTTGAATAAAGAAAAGAGCATATTTACGAATTATTTCCTTGACCAAGTCCTCAATTTGAACCTGCTTTAAGACCAAATCATCATGGAAACTTTCTAAACGCAGGTACTGTAAAACTAGATTGGTATAGGAGTCAATCTTGAAAATTTCCTGTTCTAATTGCTGCTTCAGTTGGCGATCAACCACTTCTGCAACTAAGAGTTGACTGGCTGCAATGGGGGTCTTAATCTGGTGCACCCACAAGGTATAGTAATCCAGCAAATCCGTCAGTTTTCTTTCTGAATCTGACCTCTGCTGATAGAATTCCATCTCACGCGCTTCTAATTTTTCTGCTAAAGCTATTTCCAAAGGAGACTGAGCTTCCCTCTCCCCATAGAGAATTTCCTGACGATAGACCTTCATTTCTACCAATATGTCCCAAGTGAAAAATAAGATTGTTACAAAGCAACACAGCAGGAAAAAGTAGAGAAAGTAAATTCCCAAACTGGCGAATAAAAACTGAAAGAGCAAAACCAGAAATGCCAAAGAAAGCAGATAGACAAACAAACGACTACGGGAGCGCAGATAGGCTAGAAAAAATTGTTTCCAATCAAGCATGCTTCAATCCGTACCCTATTCCTTTCTTGGTCTCAATAAATCCTACCAAGCCCTGCTCTTCCAATTTTTTACGCAAACGAGCCACATTAACAGAGAGGGTATTATCATCAATGAAAAAGTCACTGTTCCAAAGTTCCCGCATGAGGTCGTCACGCGCTACGATATTGCCTGCGTGTTCAAATAAAACGTGTAAAATCTGAAACTCATTCTTGGTCAAATTCAAGACTTGCCCTTGATAATGTAAATCCATTGATTTGGTATTGAGGATAACACCAGCATATTCCAGTAAACTTTCGTCACGCCCAAACTCATAGGAACGACGCAACAAGCCCTGAACCTTGGCTAGAAGAACCTGCTGGTCAAAAGGCTTGGTCACAAAGTCATCCGCCCCCATATTGATTGCCATGACAATATCCATAGCCTGGTCTCTCGAAGACAGAAACATGATGGGTACCTTGGAAATCTTGCGAATCTCCTGACACCAGTGATAGCCATTAAATAAGGGCAAGCCAATATCCATAAGGACCAGATGAGGTTCCGATTGGACAAAAAGACTCAAAACTTCCATAAAGTCTTCTACCAGAACCACTTCAAATCCCCATTCAGAGAGCATTTTCCCGACCTGTTGACGAATAACCTGATCATCTTCTACTAGTAAAATCTTGTGCATCTGATTCTCCTTTGCTAATTTTAGGAGTCTTAAATCCTTTAGTATAAATAGAGGGCTTAGTATCTAATACTTTTTTGACATTTCCTTGTCACAACAGCTCAAAGACAGATAGTGAATAACCCCATTGATATCATACCTTATTTTCAGACATAGTGCCAGCCCTACCCTTTTATTTTTAATTTTTTCAACCTTCATTTCAGTTCTTTTATACATCCCCTTAACCAAAATTTATATCTATTCTTCCAAACCTTGAGTGTAGTTAAAACGACACTCTATCTCTTCTAACATTGAAAAGCTCCTTATCGAGTGGTATCCGTAAAAAGTTCTAGCTTTCAGATTGACAATCTGAAAAAGATTTGTTAAGATATGAATGAACAAGTTTTAATATTCATTCATAAAAGAGGTGAATCAAATTGGACAAAAAACAGGCTTTGAAATCCGCAGCTTATGAAGTTTTTTCAAAAAAAGGATACAAGGCGACAGGAATTTCAGAAATTGCTAGACAAGCTCATATGGCAGTCGGATCTTTTTATAACTATTACGAAAGTAAAGAGGCTATTTTTTTAGATATTTACATTGATGAAAACAACCGTGTTCGCCAAACTATGATCGAAGAACTGGATTGGGAAATTGATATGATTGATCTTATTAGTCAACTCTTTGCTCAATCCAGAGCACTCGTTTCTTCCAATAAAATCCTTGCAGAATGGTACAATCCTGCCATCGCAGATGAGTTACATAGCTACTATTCCTCAGAAGAAGGGAAAGTCACGAATCCATTTCATCAATTTCTCGTGAAAACCTTTACTCATCGTTTGCAGACTGAAGGTCATTCTCCAGAAAAAATTCAAAATATTTTACAAGTTTACAACCTATTTTACTACATGGATATGCATATCACAGAAAATGATTTTCCAGATATTAGCAAAACTGTAGAAATACTAGCAACCAACTTCATTAAAGGAATACTGAAATAAAGAAATCTTTTCTTTATTTTTTGGAAATTATTGAATGAAAAAAAATATTATTCATTCATAGAAAATTACTACACTATAGGAGTTAAAAATGAAACGAGGGAAAAAAATGTTCATAATTATTCTAACTACACTTGGAGTGCTCGGCTTTATATCTTGGGGAATCATTACCTATCTTGGACGAAGTCAAACTTTATCGATAAAATCCATTGAAAATCCCAGCGGAGATTTGTATTTAGTTCACATCACAAAACCAAAAAATCAAATATGGAAAGCTGGCTCCTATGCTCAGTTTAAGCTTTCTGACAGCTCGTTTGGTCCAGACAAAAGTCCAGTAAAGGAGGAACAGACTAGTCGATGGCTAACTCTTGCTTCCACTCCTGATGAGGACGAAATTCTTATTGTAACCCATAATAGTGGTAGCGTGTTTAAGGAAACCTTAACACATTTATCAGCTAGTAGTAAAATTGAGATGAGTTGGCTGGAGTCATCTTTATCTGTTAAAGACAATGACCAAGCACTGGTTTGTTTTGCCTCTGATGTCGGTATTTCTACTCTACGTCCAGTTGTGAAAGAGTGGGCTGGTAAGCGCTCCATCATTCTTAATCATTTAGACAAAGGAGTAAACATTTTTGATAATGAGTTAAGAGAGCTTAGTAAGAATAATCCGAATCTAACTTATAAAACTAGCGAAACCTTTTCTCAAAGCCAAACATTTTTAAAAAATGCGGTTGTGGAATACGGTAACCAAGCTATTTATCTCTTAACCGGCCAACCTGATGATATAAATGAGATGAAGAATTTCTTAAAAGAGAATGGGATTGACGACAAACAGATACAAACAAGTATGTTTAGAGGTTTGAAATAAAAGCAAACTGTCTTCTATGTGTCTGAATCATACCATTATAGGTCGGTATGTAGAGAGCTCGTACAAACCAACTAGTAAATTCTATGTGATTGTGATAAGATAAATAAAAAGAAAGGAGCTCTTATGGCCAATATTTTTGATTATATGAAAGATGTCGCATACGATTCCTTTTACGACTTTCCTTTAAATGAATTAGACATTCTAGCCTTAACAGAAGCTACCTACCTCACCTTTGATAATCTAGTCTCCGCAAGTCCTCAGCGACTTTTAGACCTGGCTCCTCAGGTTCCAAGGGAGTCCAACATGTTGACCAGCAAAAATCGTCTCCAATTATTGGATGAATTAGCTCAACACAAACGCTTCAAAAATTGCAAACTCTCCCATTTTATCAACGACATCGACCCTGAGCAGCAAAAGCAATTTGCAGCTATGACCTACCGCCTCACTCTCGACACCTATCTGATTGTCTTTCGTGGGACTGATGACAGTATCATTGGCTGGAAGGAAGATTTCCATCTGACCTATATGAAGGAAATTCCTGCTCAAAAGCACGCCCTTCGCTATTTAAAGAACTTTTTTGCCCACCATCCTAAGCAGAAGGTCATTCTGGCTGGGCATTCCAAGGGAGGAAATCTAGCCATCTATGCTGCTAGTCAAATTGAGAAAAACTTGCAAAATCAGATCACAGCAGTTTATACCTTTGATGCACCTGGTCTCCACAAAGAACTGACACAAACCGAGGGCTATCAAAGGATAATAGATAGAACCAAGGTCTTCATTCCACAAGGTTCCATCATCGGTATGATGTTGGAAATCCCTAATCACCAAATCATCGTGCACAGTACTGCCTTGGGTGGTATCGCCCAGCATGATACCTTTAGTTGGCAGATTGAGGACAAGCAGTTCGTTCAACTGGATAAGACCAACAGTGATAGCCAACAAGTCGACACAACCTTCAAGGAGTGGGTGGCCACAGTCCCTGACGAGGAACTCCAGCTCTACTTCGACCTCTTCTTTGGCACCATTCTTGATTCTGGTATTACTTCTATCAATGACCTATCTTCCTTCAAGGCACTTGAACACATTCATCATCTCTTCGTCCAAGCGCAATCCCTCACTCCAAAAGAAAGAGAAACCATGGGACGCCTTACCCAGTTATTGATTGATACCCGTTACCAAGCCTGGAAAAATAGATAATACTTTTGAAAATTAAATATATACAAAACAAAAGACCTAGAATACATACTTTCATGTGCATTCTAAGTCTTTTTAAATAGAATCTGACTACCAAATAATCCCTTTATAGGCTATCAAAATGAGGGCTGATAGCAGGACATAAAAGGCGAGGAAAAGCCATTTCATTTTGACACAGAGAGCTACGTACTCCCGAATAAAAGCAGATGGTATGTAGTAGCCTGCCGTCCTACATCCGAGGCCATCTCCCTTCATTTTTAACTTACGAGCATAGGTACTTGTTCTAAAGACATGATAATCATTTGTTACAAAGAGGAAACAAGGATTTTCAACAAATTGTTCTCCCACTTCTTTTGAAAACAATAAATTCTCATAGGTCGTTCTGGACTTGTCTTCAAGAAGAATGGATTCCATACTGACATCTGTCTCTTCTAAGATATAATTGCAAATAGCCTGCGCTTCAGAAATCTTCTCATCTCCCCCTTGACCACCACTTGCAATCAGTTTAACATTTGGATTAGGAGAAGCTCTGAATGCCTCGATTGCCTTATCAATCCGACGCTTGAGTAAGGGTGTCACTCTTTCTCCGTCTAACAAGCCAGCTCCATGAATAATGATAAAATCATAGCTTTTCTTTTTAGGAATAAACAAGTACAGGATAGAATAAAGCATAAATCCTGCAAAAGCAAAACCGAAAAGGAAATAAGAATAAGTCGTAAATAGAAATAGGAGATTCAGAAAGTGATTTGTAGAAAATAGCTCATTCCTATCCCACAATCTAAATGACATGATTCCAAAAAATATCAGGATAACAAAACCAAGTAACATAGAAAGATAATTAGCTTTTGAACGTCCTTCTCGTTTCAGTAGGATGACTCCATTATAGATTAAACAGAGCCCACTTAGAAAAAGCAAAAAAGGAAGGAAGACAAAGGTAAATACCAAAAAGAATAAGTGAACCTTTTCATATCCATTCTGATAAAAAAAATGGGCCACCGATAAATAGATTGAGATGAGAGACAATAAAAATAAGGCTGGATTCCAAAGACTTCTGTTATCTTTCCAAAATGAAAAGACAAATGCGGCTACAATAATTCCTGTAAAAAGATACATCAGTTCCTCCTTTTATAAGTAGATTTTATCATAATTATCCAAAGAGAAAAAGAGGGCATCTATCCCTCTCACTCCTTCATCTGACTCTCTGCATCAGCCACGACTTGTTCTAAACTGGTCTGACCAAGCTCTGCCTCCATAGCCAGCTGGATTCTCTCTAGTTTTTGATCCAAAACCTCATGAATATGAGCTCCGACTGGGCAATTTGGATTTGGATTGTCATGGAAACTAAAGAGTTGACCTGTCTTACCAAGACACTCAACCGCCTGATAAACATCGAAGAGACTAATGTCCTTTAGGTCCTTGACAATCTCTGTTCCTCCTGTTCCACGCGCTACTGAAATCAGCTCTGCCTTCTTCAACTGGGACAAGGTTTTTCTGATAATGACAGGGTTAACCCCGACACTAGCAGCCAGAAAATCACTGGTCACCTTGCTTTCCTTCCCCTTGAGGGCAATGATTATCAGCATATGAGTCGCAATGGTAAATCTACTTGGAATTTGCATACTCTTCTCCTTTTTACGAGGCTACCCTGCCTCTACTCTTCTTTTTCTATTATTATACCCTTTTTTGTTGTAATGTCAATCGTTACCACTTTTCAACCAGGCATCTAATTCCCTATCATAACCCTCTTTCTGAGCCAATTCTCTCAGAAATTCCTGATTATGAGTATGGTGGATACCATTGACCAGACTTTCATAATAAACCTCAAAATAGGGAAGTTTGAGATCTTTAGCTAGCTGCAATTCGGCTGCCACATCGTAGTCCACCCGTCGGAAGTCCATATCTACCAAGCCCTTATCATCAAACTCCAAAATCATATACTGGGCCCGTAGGTCCTTCCGCAACTGGGCATCTAGAAAGAAAGGTTGCCCAATCGAACCTGGATTGACAATCAATTGTCCACCAGTCCCGTAACGAAGCAACTGCTGGTGAATATGACCATAAACAGCAATATCACAAGGAGGATTGGTCACCAAGCGGTCAAAATCCTCTTGCGCTCCAGTATGAATCAACTCTCGCCCCCAGTTCTTATCAGGCAAATGATGACTAATTCCCACCGTCAAATCCCCAAACTGACGATGGATCTGGAGTGGTTGATTGTGGAGCAGTTCAATTTCTTCTAGGGAAATTTCCTCTAAAACATACTGGCACTGGCGTAAGAGATAACGTTGACTGGGACGAGTATTATCCAGTTCCTTACGAGTACCATACCACAGACTGTCTTCCCAGTTTCCCAAAACTCTAGCCGTAATCGGTAGTTGATCCAACAAGTCCAAAATCCTTCTACGACCTGTCCCTGGCATGAGAATATCTCCCAGAAGCCAGTATTCATCCACTCCTAGCTGCCGAGCATCTGCCAAAACAGCCTCCAAGGCGGTGGTATTTCCATGAATATCTGAAAGAAGAGCTATTTTTGTCATATCTATCTCCTCGTTTTTTCTCTTGCAATAAGTATAACATAAAAAGTCACAGCTAGAGAAATCTAGCTTTTTTTGATATACTAGATAAAGATATTAGACAAGAGGAAGCGAATGACCCCGAATAAAGAAGATTATCTAAAATGTATTTATGAAATTGGCATAGACCTGCATAAAATCACCAACAAAGAAATTGCAGCCCGCATGCAAGTTTCTCCCCCAGCCGTAACTGAAATGATTAAACGGATGAAGAGCGAAAACCTCATCCTTAAGGACAAGGAATGTGGCTATCTACTGACGGACCTAGGGCTTAAACTGGTCTCAGAACTCTACCGCAAACACCGCTTGATTGAAGTTTTTCTAGTCCATCATTTAGACTATACGAGTGATCAGATTCACGAGGAAGCTGAGGTCTTGGAACATACTGTCTCTGACCTCTTCGTGGAAAGACTGGATAAACTACTAGGATTCCCCAAGACCTGTCCCCATGGAGGCACCATTCCGGCCAAGGGAGAACTCCTGGTTGAAATCAATAACCTACCACTAGCTGATATCAAAGAAGCTGGATCTTACCGTTTGACTCGGGTGCACGATAGCTTTGACATTCTCCATTATCTGGACAAGCACTCACTTCACATCGGTGATTCACTCCAAGTCAAGCAGTTTGATGGCTTCAGCAACACCTTCACTATCCTTAGTAAAGACGAGGATTTACAAGTAAATATGGACATTGCAAAACAACTCTATGTCGAGAAAATCAACTAATTTCTCAAGTCCCCTACCAACCCTGAAAGTTTGATTTTCAGGGTTTTATTTCTATCATTTGATTTTACTTTCATTTAGTTGTAGAATATTTGTAAAAAAAGAAAGACATTTTAATATATGAAAAAATCACTAAAAATTTTTGCGACATCCAAATGGTTTGACCTCTTCGGGGTTGCTTTGGTCGTTGGAATTGCGATTGCATCTGGTTACCTCAACTCACGACTCGACAAATTTGTAGACTGGGGACCATGGACAGCTCTTGTTCCTTTTGGATTGATTTCCGTAACCAACGTTGGGATTTCCATGCTGTCCACTCGTTTTACAGGAAAATTAAGCAAATGGGGAAATTACTTTGGTATTGTTAATACCATTTTGTCCGGTGCTATTGATTATATCCTTGGAAATAAGGCGGCCATCATTACCTATCCTGTCACCTTCCTTATCTATACCTTTGCCATAAAGAAATGGGAAGCTTCGCAAGAAGGCAGACCCAACCAAATGAGCCAAAAACAACTAAAATTGGCGGCCATCATCATTTCCATCATTGCCTTCCTCTTTGCCTTTGTGACCAACTATATCGGATATGGGGGTAAGATGAATCTCCTTGCCTACGTGACAACGATTGCCTTTGCACTGTCCCTCATTGCCAATGCTTTAAACGCATTGAAACTGACAACTCAGTGGGGATTTTGGTTGATTTACAATTTTGTGCAGCTTACAAAAGCTGCTATTCAAGGAAACTTCGCCAATATCGGTAAATATATCTTTTATATCCTCAATGCAATTGGAGCTTTATTTGTCTGGAACGATGAAGAAGTGGAACAATAAGAGGGAAATCAAATAAAGAAGTCTAACAGAATCTCCTTACTAAAATTTTTTATCATTTTACTTGTAACTCCCATTGGTTTGGTGTAGAATAAAGTTAGATAAAAGAGGGAGGTCATCCTATGAAAAATCTCTTTAGACTCCATTTTACAGCAATTGCAGTCATGGATTTGCTACTATTTGCATTTTTTAGCACGAGACCCGAGACATCCTTGGAGTGGCTCCTGCTCTCTGGTTTTATTTTCCTCCTTGCTCAGGGACTCCTGCTATTTCGCTTGGTTTTCCGACTCAAACATCAATTCGCTGAGATTTATCCTCAAATCAATAAAAAGATTCGCTTCTACTATTTAGGAGTTCTCTCCATTGATTTTCTATTTTTTGTCCTTTTAGCCTTCGTTAGTTCTCATCGTTTTTCATCTCTTATGCCAATCGTCACTTCTTTCCATTCTACTTTTTATTATATGACGACTAACTATCTAAGAGACAACTATCCAGATTTTTACGACAAACACATCTCTTTATGGGAGTGCCTCTAAGGAAAAGGAGGTTTTAGCATGAAAAAAATCATCTACATCAAAACCATTCAACTCCTTGTCATCGATGGAATCATGCTGGCATTTTTGACATTTAAAGAAGGGCTTACTTGGGACTGGATTTTGATATACAGTGGTTGGCTCATTTTCTTTCATCCTGTACTATTGACCTATCTTTCCAACCAACTTTGTGACCACTTTAGTCAACTCTATTCCCAGATTAGACCTATATTCTGGCGTTTTGCCCTACAAATCCTCCTATGGGATTGCCTGATGATTCTCTCCTTGATATGTTTAAATGGTGTCCCACTTTTCCTTCAGGGAACTCTCCTAATCCTAGGACACCTCATTTCTTCCTATCGCATAAGCCAAAGCCTGAAACAAGATTTCCCCAAAACCTATCAAGAACCGATTTCATTTTGGAGTATTTTATGATAGATGAGAAAAACCAAGCCAGCTGGGCTTGGTCTTTCTTATCTATTTTTGGTATCAAGGATAATGGTAACTGGTCCGTCATTGACCAGCTCAACCTGCATATCCGCTCCAAAGACGCCTGTCTGAACAGGCACTTCTTGCGCTAATTTTTGATTGAAAGCATCATAGAAATCTGATGCCATATCAGGCTTGGCTGCGCCTGTAAAAGCTGGACGATTGCCTTTCTTAGTATCCGCAAAAAGGGTAAACTGAGAAATAGAAAGGATTTGTCCCTCGATATCTTTAACAGACAGATTCATCTTGCCTTCTGCGTCTGAAAAAATCCGCATATTGACAAGCTTTCTCACGGCATAGTCCAAATCTTCCTCTTGGTCCTCTGGTCCAACACCAACCAGCAATAAGAGCCCTTGCTGAATTTTCCCCTGAACCTGACCTTGAATACTGACTTGGGCTTTTTTAACCCGTTGGATAATGATTTTCATAATCGCCTTTCTAGTAAGAACTCAGACCATTAGCCATTGGTCCGTTTGACAGAGTAAACTTCTGGCACACTCTTAATCTTGTCCACGACCGTAGTCAGTGTAGAGAGGTTGGCAATGCCGAAGGACACATGGATATTAGCAAATTTCATATCCTTGGTTGGTTGTGCGTTGACTGTTGAGATATTTTTGGTTGTGTTTGAAAGAACTTGCAGTACATCGTTCAATAGTCCTGTACGGTTGAGACCATAGATATCGATATGGGCCATATACTCCTTATTTGAGTTTGAGTACTGGTCTTCCCATTCCACATCAAGGAGACGTTGCTCGTAGTTTTCTTGGGCGCGCAGGTTCATACAGTCCACACGGTGAATAGCCACACCACGCCCTTTGGTGATATAGCCGACAATATCATCACCAGGAACTGGATTACAGCATTTGGCAATCCGCACTAGGAGACCTGAGGCACCTTCAATGACCACACCACCCTCATGCTTAACCTTGAGGGTTTCTTTATTTTCAACCTTGACTTCTCCACCTTTGACAAGTTCTTCTGCTTCAGCCTTGGCCTTAGCACGTTCTTCTTCACGGCGTTCCTTTTCAGTCAAACGGTTAAAGACAGTAATTGCACCTATTTCCCCAAAACCAATTGCCGCAAAGAGAGATTCCTCTGTCTTGTAGCTAGTCTTTTGTAGAACTTGATCCATGTGGCGCTTGTCCATGAATTTATTGGCCACATAGCCATTTTCTTGGAACTGAGCCATCAACATTTCACGACCCTTGTTGACAGACAATTCCTTATCTTGATTTTTAAAGAACTGACGAATCTTGTTACGCGCCTTGCTGGTCTTGACCATGTTAAGCCAATCACGGCTTGGCCCAAAGGAGTTGGGGTTGGTGACAATTTCAACCTGATCCCCTGTCTTGAGCTTGGTTGTCAGGGGAACCATACGACCATTGACCTTGGCACCAGTTGCTTTTTCCCCGACTTTTGTATGGATTTCGTAGGCAAAGTCAATCGGTCCTGAATCTTTTGGAAGAGAGCGGACAGCTCCATCTGGGGTAAAGACATAAATCTCCTCAGCCAGATAGTTTTCCTTAACTGAATCGACAAATTCCTTGGCATCATCAGCCTGGTCTTGGAGCTCCATCATCTCCTTGATCCAGTTCATCCCAATAGCTGATTCCTTGCTGTTAACCTGCCCCTTAATGCCTTTCTTATAAGCCCAGTGAGCCGCAACCCCGTACTCAGCCACCTCATGCATGGCCTTGGTCCGAATCTGGAATTCAATCGGCCCTTTTGGCCCATAGACAGTCGTATGGATAGACTGGTAACCATTGGCCTTGCGATTAGCGATGTAGTCTTTAAAGCGACCAGGCATGGGTTTCCAAAGCTCATGAACATAACCAAGCATGGCATAGACATCACTTTGGGTATCCAAAATACAACGAATGGCAATCAGGTCATAGATTTCCTCAAACCGTTTTCTCTTATCCTGCATTTTGCGGAAAATAGAGTAAATATGCTTGGGACGACCGTAAATCTTCCCATTTAGATGACGATCTGTCGTATAGTTTTCTAATTTTGTGACTACCTCATCCACCAATGCTTCACGCTCTCTGCGCTTTTCCTTCATCATATGGGTAATCTTGTAAAACTCCGTTGGATTGAGATAACGGAAAGATAAGTCTTCCAATTCCCATTTGACACTGGAAATCCCCAAACGATGGGCAAGCGGGGCATAGATTTCCATAGTTTCTTTGGAAATGCGCTCCTGCTTGTCTTTTCGGAGGTGTTTAAGCGTCCGCATATTGTGCAAGCGATCTGACAGTTTGACCAAGATAGCACGGATGTCCTCAGACATGGCCATGAGCATCTTGCGATGATTTTCCGCTAATTGCTCCTCGATCGATTTGTACTCGACCTTACCAAGCTTGGTAACCCCATCGACGATTACCCGCACATCAGGACCAAACTCTCTTTCCAAATCGTCCAAGGTCGCATCAGTATCTTCCACCACATCATGCAAGAAACCACAAGCTACCGTTACAGCATCCAGCTTGAGTTTGGCTAAAATACCTGCCACTTGGATAGGGTGAATGATATAAGGCTCGCCTGATTTGCGGTATTGACCACTGTGGCAATCCACCGCATAGACCAAGGCTTTATGTACAAAAGCAACATCCTCTTCCGTTAAATATTCTTTGGTTAAAGCGACAACTTCTTCGCCTGTTAAATTCACTTCTTTTGGCATCTCTACTCTCCAATTCTTCCTACCATTTTATCACTTTTTTAATAATATGAAAACTAGAAAAGAGGATTCTAAAGCTTATTCAGTTGTTGGGAAGAAGGATAACATAAGATTCACACTAAAACAACAAATTTATCTAGCTCTTCATCTAACTTTGTTTTGATATTGACTGCGTTAAAAGTTAGTGAAATGAAAATACTTTCTTCTTTTTCAATAAGAAAAGATTTGATATTTTAGTAATTTTCTAACTTTTTTAGTGTATAATAGTAATATGAACAATTTTTTACGATAATTACTAAATTTTCATCTCTCTAGAAAGGCAAATAACATGAATTCATACAAAAGACTGACACTTTTAGCTTTGACTGTTCTTGGCTTATCCAGCCAAGTCGTTTTGGCTGACGATACGAGTCATTTCACTACTAATCCTATCACTAGTTCGACCAGTAGTTCAACTAATATTTCCACTAGCAATTCTACTAGTAGTTCTCAAGCTAGTACAGAAAATTCGTCAAGTATAGCTAGTTCAAGTGAGCAAGAAAGCAAACCTTCTCTTTCCAGGGAAACTAAACCTAATCAACCTATACAAACTGGCTGGGTAAAAGAGGGGAACAAGTGGACGTTTTATAGTCAAACTGGGGTCAAATTTACAGATACCCTCTATGATGGTTATTTCTTTGATAGTCATGGATACTTGCTTGAAAACAGCTGGTACCAAATGGGAAATAATTGGTACTATATCAATGGTTCAGGTAAATATTTATCCAACCAATGGAGCCAAATCAATGGCAAGTGGTATGCTTTTGATGGCTACGGTAGAATGTTGGCCAATGTCTGGAAGGGCGATTACTACCTCAAATCCAGCGGTGCCATGGCAGATAAGGAATGGGTCTACGACCAAAGCTACTCTAGTTGGTTTTACCTCAAATCTGGCGGACGCTACGCCCAAAAACAATGGATTGGTTCCTACTACCTCAAATCTGGTGGCTACATGGCCCACAAGGAATGGATTTATGACCCAGACTATCAAGCTTGGTACTATCTTAAGGACGATGGTGTATATGTCACAGGAACCTATGCAGTGGATGGCAAAAACCAGCTCTTCCAAGGAAATGGAAAATGGGTTCGTGAATTAGCACAAGGTTTTCAAAAAGGACATTACTCTAAAACTATTTTTCTAGATCCAGGACACGGTGGTAAGGATCGAGGTGCTTATTATTATGGCATAGCTGAGAAAGAATTGAACCTACAAGTTTACCGTAAATTACGTAAACGATTAGAAGGTCTAGGCTACACCGTTCTTACCTCTCGAGATAGCGATGTAGATGTTGATTTTATTACCGAACGTTCTCGTATGGTAAACAAGACTAATGCTGACTTTTTCATCAGCCTTCATTTCAATGCAAAAGGAAATGATACAACCGTTAATCTAGGTATACAAACCTATTCTTACAAGGAAGAACCTGGCTTCCCTAGCAAGATTAATAAGGATTGGCATAATAATCCTGATCGGATAAGTGAAAGTAATCGTCTCGCAGCTGATATCCATTCTTCACTTCTAGCCGAGACTGGAGCTAGGGATGCCGGACTTTTGCAAGCAACCTTTGCTGTTCTACGTGAAACAGCTAAACCAGCTGTTTTGCTAGAGATGGGATATATGGATAATCCAGAAGAAAACAAAAAAATCCGTAGTAGTGAATACCAAGATAAACTGGTTGAAGGGATTGTCAAGGGAATTCAAAAATATTACGCAGGAAATTAAAGCAATTTAAGCCTCGAACTCATTCGGGGCTTATTTTTCTTATCCAAACTGTATTCTTCTTTCTAGAATTATTTCCTTTTTATGCTTATTCTCCCCAACTGTGCTATACTTAATTTAGTACATTCTTTGAGATTGGAGCCAATATGAAAATCCATAAAACTGTGAATCCCGTTGCCTATGAAAACACCTATTACCTAGAAGGTGAAAAGCACCTCATCGTTGTCGATCCTGGTAGCCATTGGGAAGCCATTCGTCATACAATCGAGAAGATCAACAAACCGATCTGTGCCATTCTATTGACCCACGCCCATTATGACCATATCATGAGTCTGGACCTAGTTCGCGAAACTTTTGGCAATCCTCCTGTCTATATCGCAGAGAGCGAAGCTAGCTGGCTCTACACTCCTGTCGATAATCTCTCTGGGCTTCCTCGTCACGATGATATGGCAGATGTGGTTGCAAAACCAGCTGAACACACCTTTGTCTTTCATGAGGAATATCAATTAGAGGAATTTCGTTTCACCGTCTTGCCAACACCAGGTCACTCTATCGGTGGTGTTTCTATCGTCTTTCCTGATGCTCACCTAGTCTTGACAGGAGATGCTTTGTTCCGTGAAACTATCGGGCGGACCGACCTTCCAACTGGTAGTATGGAGCAACTTCTCCATAGTATCCAAACCCAACTTTTCACCCTACCAAACTACGATGTCTATCCAGGGCATGGTCCTGCTACTACTATTGCTCACGAAAAGACCTTCAATCCCTTTTTCTAATAAAATGATGACAATCAATTTCGCAATTTAATACTCAATGAAAAACAAAGAGCAAACTAGGAAACTAGCCGCAGGTTACTCAAAGAACCGCTTTGAGATTGCAGATAAAGCTGACGTGGTTGAAGAGATTTTCAAAGAGTATAAGTAAACTATACAGCAATTCTTTCCATTATAAAAGGCATCCTATCAAGGCTTTCACACCTGATTGGATGCCTTTTTCTGATGACTAGATTTTTTGCCTTACCAAATAATCACGCGCTCTTCTGGTGAACGCCACATACCGTCTCCCTCTTTAACATCATAGGTTGTAAAGAAATCATCGAAGTTTGGTACTTGCACATTGACACGGAGTTTGGCTGGTGCGTGCACATCGACGCTAGCCAAAAGTTTCATAAATTCTGGACGACCTTTCATGCGCCAGATGCGACCGAAATTGTAGAAGAATTCTTCTGCTGAAAAGTCTGGTTCTCTCTTAGCTGCTTCAAGCGCTGCAGCGATTCCTCCCAAGTCAGCCACATTTTCTGATACAGTCAATTTACCGTTGATGGTTGCTCCATAAGAATCTTGTCCATCAAACTGGTCAATAACTTTTTGTGTTTTCTCCTTGAAGGCAGCATAGTCGCTCTCTGTCCACCAATCTTTGAGACTACCATTTTCATCAAAGGAAGCTCCGTTGGTATCAAAGGCGTGGGAAATTTCATGGGCAATAACTGCACCAATACCACCGTAATTAGCAGAAGATGACTGATGCAAGTCATAGAAAGGTGCCTGTAAAATAGCCGCCGGGAAGACAATCAGGTTCTTCTGTGGATTGTAGTAGGCATTGACCATATGAGCAGGCATGCCCCATTCTTTATAGTCTACAGGTTGGTTCCACTTGCTCCAACTATGCTTGATTTCCACACGCGCAAAGGCTAGAGCATTGTCAAAAAGACTAGCAGTCTCATTTACTACTTTGTCCTTATAACGTTCTGGCAATTCTTCTGGGTAACCGATATAAGGCTTGATGACATTGAGTTTGACAATGGCCTTGTCACGAGTTTCAGGAGTCAGCCAGTCATTTTTAGACAAGCGTTCCTTATAGACATCAATCATAGTTGCCACTTTTTTCTCCACGTCTGCCTTGGCCTCTGGAGAGAATTTTTCATGGGCATACCAGAGACCCAAGGCTTGTTTGAAAGGACCTTGTGCTAGCTGGTAGGCTGCCTTGACCTTGTCTTTGGCTTCTGGAACTCCAGAAAGCGCACGACTGTAGGCACCTGACAAAACACGGATTTCTTCTGTTAAATAGCTGGTTGAGAGATTAACAACACTTAAAATTAAGGTTGCCTTGAGGAGAGGCCAGGCCTCTTCACTATAGAATTGGTCTGCTGCTTGCCAGAAACGTTCCTCGTCTACGATAACCTTGTCTGGTACTTGTCCAAGAACGGCTTGGAAGAAGTCATCCAAAGGTAGGGCAGGAGCGAATTTTTTGAAATCTTCATAAGAATATGGATGGTAGAGTTTGGCATATTCTGAACTTTCTTCATTAGAGAGCACCACTGCCGCAATTCGGCAATCCAATTCTAGTCTTTTCTCTAGCAAGTCTTCAATTTCTTCATTAGAGAAATCATAAGCCTTGAGAAGATTTACGCTGGTTTCTTTCCAAAGAGTCAAGAGTTCTTCGCGCTGAGGATGGTCTTCTGCATAGTAGGTCGTATCTGGCAAGATTGTGCTTGGAGCGCTAGCCCATAGAACATTGATTCTAGCATCCATAAAGTCTGGCGATACACCAAAAGGAAGAAAGTTTGGTTTGCCAGCAAGCTCAAACTCTGCTAGTTTAGCTGTAAAATCCGCAAAAGTCTCCAATTCTTGGAATTCTTTAAGAAGTGGTAAGACAGGTGTGATACCGTCAGCTTCTCTCTTGTCAAAATCACGAACTAGGCGGTGGTATTTGACAAAGTTTGCCAAGATAGCATCCTCAGGCACCTCTTGACCTGCCAACCACTTGTCTGTTGTCGCCAGCATCAGGTCTTCAATTTCCTGGTCTAAATCAACAAAACCTCCCGTTTGAGACTTATCTGCTGGAATTTCAGCTGTCTTCTGCCATTCTCCATTGATTGCATCATAAAAATCGTCTTGATAACGTGTCATCTTGTTCTCGCTTTCATTTGTATTTGTTTATTTGTTTTTAGCTTAACAAAAATTACCTGGGAATGCAATTAAAAATAAACGGATGTTTCCTATTGTTTTTCAGTTAATATTTTAATTTTTTGAAAAATTAACTTGACTTAATTTTTTTTTTAAGGTATATTAAGAGTCAGGAGGAATATAAGTTTATGATACGTATCGAAAACCTCAGTGTCTCCTACAAAGAAACGTTGGCACTTAAGGATATTTCACTAGTGCTCCAAGGACCAACAATTACCGGAATCATTGGTCCAAACGGTGCTGGAAAATCAACATTATTAAAAGGTATGCTGGGAATTATCCCTCATCAAGGTCAGGCATTTCTCGATGACAAGGAAGTTAAAAAATCCTTACACCGAATTGCCTATGTCGAACAAAAAATCAATATCGACTACAACTTTCCCATCAAGGTCAAGGAATGTGTCTCACTAGGACTCTTTCCCTCTATTCCTCTCTTTCGCAGTTTAAATGTTAAACATTGGAAAAAAGTAGAGGAAGCCCTTGAAATCGTCGGCCTATCTGACTACGCTGAACGTCAAATCAGTCAACTGTCTGGAGGTCAATTCCAGCGGGTCTTGATTGCCAGATGTTTGGTGCAGGAAGCCGATTATATCCTCTTGGATGAACCCTTTGTTGGGATTGACTCTGTCAGTGAGGAAATCATCATGAATACGCTGAGAGATTTGAAAAAAGCTGGTAAGACGGTTCTCATCGTTCACCACGACCTCAGCAAGGTTTCCCACTACTTCGATCAAGTCTTACTTGTCAATCGAGAAGTGATTGCCTTTGGTCCAACCAAAGAAACCTTTACCGAAGCCAATCTCAAAGAAGCTTACGGTAATCGACTCTTTTTCAATGGAGGTGACCTATGATTGCAGAATTTATCGATGGATTGCAAAAATTCCATTTCCTACAAAATGCCTTGATAACAGCTATTGTCGTCGGGGTCGTAGCTGGAGCTGTGGGATGTTTCATCATTCTACGTGGGATGTCACTCATGGGAGATGCTATTTCACATGCTGTCTTACCAGGTGTAGCCCTCTCCTTCATCTTAGGCGTTGACTTCTTTATCGGAGCCATTGTCTTTGGATTGCTAGCTGCTATCATCATTACCTACATCAAGGGGAACTCGATTATCAAAAGCGATACCGCCATCGGCATTACCTTTTCTTCTTTCTTAGCCCTCGGTATCATCTTGATTAGTGTCGCTAAAAGTTCAACTGACCTTTTCCATATCCTTTTTGGTAATATTCTAGCCGTCCAAGATACGGATATGTTTATCACTATGGGCGTAGGGGCGGTCATTCTCTTGTTAATCTGGATTTTCTTCAAGCAACTCTTGATAACTTCCTTTGATGAACTTCTGGCTAAAGCCATGGGAATGCCTGTCAATTTCTATCACTACCTCCTCATGATACTCCTGACTCTCGTGTCTGTGACAGCCATGCAAAGTGTTGGAACTATCCTGATTGTAGCCATGCTGATTACCCCAGCTGCAACTGCTTATCTGTATGCTAATAGCCTGAAAAGTATGATTTTCCTTTCCTCAACCTTTGGAGCTACAGCTTCAGTTTTGGGACTCTTTATTGGCTATAGTTTAAACTTAGCAGCTGGTTCTAGCATCGTACTTACAGCTGCTAGCTTCTTCTTAATCAGTTTCTTTATCTCTCCTAAACAACGATATTTGAAACTGAAAAATAAACATTTGTTAAAATAAGGGGCAAAACCCCAATAAATTGGAGGATCTAATGAAAAAATTAGGTACATTACTCGTTCTCTTTCTTTCCGTTATTGCTCTTGTAGCATGTGCTAGCGGAAAAAAAGATGCAGCTTCTGGTCAAAAACTAAAAGTTGTTGCTACAAACTCAATCATCGCTGATATTACTAAAAATATTGCTGGTGACAAGATTGATCTTCACAGTATCGTTCCGATTGGACAAGACCCACACGAATACGAACCACTCCCTGAAGATGTTAAGAAAACTTCTGAGGCTGACCTCATTTTCTATAACGGTATCAACCTTGAAACAGGTGGCAATGCTTGGTTTAGCAAATTGGTAGAAAATGCTAAGAAAACTGAAAACAAAGACTACTTTGCAGTCAGCGAAGGCGTTGATGTTATCTACCTTGAAGGAAAAAATGAAAAAGGTAAAGAAGACCCACACGCTTGGCTTAACCTTGAAAATGGAATTATCTTTGCTAAAAATATCGCCAAACAATTGAGCGCTAAAGATCCTAACAACAAGGAATTCTATGAAAAAAATCTCAAAGAATATACTGATAAGTTAGACAAACTTGATAAAGAAAGTAAGGATAAATTTAATAACATCCCTGCTGAAAAGAAACTCATTGTAACCAGCGAAGGAGCATTCAAATACTTCTCTAAAGCCTATGGTGTCCCAAGTGCCTACATCTGGGAAATCAATACTGAAGAAGAAGGAACACCTGAACAAATCAAGACCTTGGTTGAAAAACTTCGCCAAACAAAAGTTCCATCACTCTTTGTAGAATCAAGTGTAGATGACCGTCCAATGAAGACTGTCTCACAAGATACAAATATCCCAATCTACGCACAAATCTTTACTGACTCTATCGCAGAACAAGGTAAAGAAGGCGACAGCTACTACAACATGATGAAATACAACCTTGACAAGATTGCTGAAGGATTGGCAAAATAATACTCTTCGAAAATCTCTTCAAACTACGTCAGCTTCCATCTGCAACCTCAAAACAGTGTTTTGAGCAACCTGTGGCTAGCTTCTTAGTTTGCTCTTTGATTTTCATTGAGTATAAGACTCTGAAAAACGTCATTCTCACATGAGCTGGCGTTTTTTCTATGCCTACATTTCCAGTCAAATCATTGGAAAATTCTGACCGTTTCAGCTACAATGGAAGAAAAAAGATTGGAGTATCTTATGGTAACTTTTCTCGGAAATCCTGTGAGCTTTACAGGTAAACAACTACAAGTCGGCGACAAGGCGCTTGATTTTTCTCTCACTGCAACAGACCTTTCTAAAAAATCTCTGGCTGATTTTGATGGTAAGAAAAAAGTCTTGAGTGTCGTGCCTTCTATCGATACAGGTATCTGCTCAACTCAAACGCGTCGCTTTAATGAAGAACTGGCTGGACTGGACAACACGGTCGTCTTGACTGTTTCTATGGACCTACCATTTGCCCAAAAACGTTGGTGTGGTGCTGAAGGTATTGAAAATGCCATCATGCTCTCAGACTATTTCGACCATTCCTTTGGACGTGATTATGCTCTCTTAATCAATGAGTGGCACCTATTGGCACGCGCAGTCTTTATCCTCGACACTGACAATACGATTCGCTACGTTGAATACGTGGATAATATCAACTCTGAACCAAACTTCGAAGCCGCAATTGCAGCTGCTAAAGCCCTATAGAAAAAATCCTCTGTCACAAAGAGTTCCCTACTCTTTGAAACGGAGGATTTTTCTTATTCTTTAATTATTGTTTATTTTGAAATGAATCCTTCAAAATCTTTTAGTTGAAAATTATATTTTTCAGTGAGTAACACATTATCCACTGCAACATCTTCTTCCAATGGGTAAATATTTCTTTTGAAACGGTTGTAGGAGGAAAATCTCTCCTACACTATTATTGATTCTGAGAGAAAATTGCAAAACATCATCTACCAAACTTTCAATTATTGAGATTTTTTGCAGTTTATCTGAATTAGAATCGCAAGGCTTCTCAATAATATAATTGTCGAATTTTTTCAATCTAACTTCCTCTCCACTATTTCTTCCTTTATCAAGAAAAAGTTACCTCAATATTAATAAAGTACAATTCTAAATTAACTCCAATTATTGATTCATGATAATATTTCAGTAACTAATCGTGCAATTAAAAACAAGGATTTTTATTTCAGACGATCCATCGTGAACACTTCATCAGCCATCTCCCAAATTGCCGGATTATGTGTTGCGATAATGATTAGCCTATTATCATCTCGAAGAGATAGCAAAATCTCCATAATCAACTGAGAGGTTGCTGGGTCTATTGAAGCTGTTGGCTCATCTGCCAGAATAAGGGGTGGATTCTTTAAGATAACTTTTGCCAAGGCAACCCGTTGCGATTCTCCGCCCGATAACTCAAAGATGCGCTTATCTAGGTCAAGATAAGCCAGGCCGACCTGTTCTAAAGCCTGCTTCTGCCTCAACCGCTGTTCCGACCGACTCAACTTTTGACCAATGAGACCTAGCTTAAGGTTTTCTTCAATACTTTGGTTTTCAATTAAGCCAAAGTTCTGGAAGAGGTAGCCCAATTCGTGACGGAAAAAATCACTCGATTTATACTTGGCCAAGTCTTTACCTCGGTAAAAAATCGTGCCATCATAAGATTCTAATTTCCCAATCATGTTCATCAAGGTTGTTTTTCCGCTACCACTTGAACCAATTAAGGCATAGACTTTTCCAGCCTCAAATGTTATTGAAAGATTCGAAAATAACTCTCGTTCTCCAAAAGATTTACTCACCTGTTTAAGTTCAATCATATTAACCTCCCTTCAAAACAAGCATGGACATCTTGTTTTCTTTCTGCATTTGGACATGTAACTGTAAAAGAGATAGACCAGTAAAGAGTAACGAGACTAAGAAAGCAACTACTATCTCTACCATAAGAAATAAACTCGCAACAAATCCCAGTAAAAACACACCCAGTTGAGCAAAGAGATAAGTGCGATGGATTTCTAAGAACCTGAGACCTGCAATGCGTTTGATAAAAATGGCACGTCTAAATTCTTCAAAGTAGAGCCTATTCATAGTGTTAAACAACAAGATTGAAGTTGCAATCCCAAGCACAGCTCCTGCTAGCATTACCCAACGTTCCCTCTGGATATTATCCGATAATGTGATGTAGTTGTGGTAACCTGTTTGCATTTCTGAGACCCAATTTTCAATGCCTTGTCTCTGGATAAGCTCCTGGGCATCAGACAATTGATTAAAGAGAACGTAGTTCTGTACTGCGTCTACCCAAAACAAAATGGACTGTGGACCAGTTGATTGGGGTGTTATAACAATGATGATTGGATCTTTCAAAAACTGCTGGTAAGAAATAGGGGTCGTATTATACACAAAACGATCCTGACCTGATTCCAAATAACCTACCGTAGCAGTCATTTGCTGTCGTTCATCTTGACTAGACATGCGACTGGTTAAGTCGTCTTCAAAAACAGATTTATAATGTTCTTCCTCTGAACGGAGGTGTTCAGGCAGCAATAAGACAAACTCCCCTACATCAAGGTGATTCATCTTTTGCTCAATAGTTGTATCTACAGGAATGTTTTGACGCTCCAAGTATTGCGGTGTGACGATAAGGACATTGCCATTCGGGCTGTAATCGTGCCATTCTGTAGAGGTTGCCAAGTTTTTGGAGGAAGCCATGCCATTTTGCAAAGTACGGTCAATTAACTGGTGTCTAGATAAGAAAGCCTTTTGTTCTGAAACAGCCAGATCCATCAATTGATACCAAGTTCTGAATTTCCTTTGAGCTTGTTCATCAAAACCAGGACTCGTTCCTTCACGGCTGATTGATAGGATAGTCAGTTGCCTTTCCTGACTCCAAACCTCTTGTCCAATCCGATGCTGTTGCCAGGCTTGGGAATACTTTAAGCTACTCCCTATTCCCAGCGTTACAATAATAATCGCTAATAGTTGACCGATTAAAATCAAACTAATGATTCCTCTGACAGGCACTTGCCCTTTTATAATCTGCATCAGGTGTATCTTTTTTATCCCAACTGCGAAGAGTTGAGCGAAAAACAGGGAGATCGACAACAAGATGAGATTATAACTGAGCAAGCCTTCTTCTATGGTCATTAGGGATTGCGTTGGAAGCGACAGAATTTTTTGCATAAGAATGGCGAGCACGCCAGCTAAACTGAAACCAACAGCTATCCCTTTCAAATCCTCACCAACTGGTCTAAGGAAAATGGACCACCGTTTCTCTCCTGAAATGAGGCGAATGCCCGACGACCGTAATTGGCTAATTTGACTAATTAAAGTCAGTGCTCCAAAGGTTAAGATGAAAATCAATAGACTGATTAACTGAAATCCGTTACTAAAGATAGCCATTAACGTAGATAGTTTAGATGGAATTGTCAGGTGCATGTTAGTCAAGCCAAGTTGACTTAGCTCCTCCTTTAGCAAGTGAATATCTAGGTGTCCATCGAATACAAAATAGTTTGTTTCAACACTACTACTTTGAGCATCTTCTAGTTTTTTTTCCTGAAGCCCATCAGGCAACTTTCCGTTCCCAAAGGTCGTATAAGAAAAAACTGTAGTACCTTCTGAGTTAGGATCTTGGTGTTGAATCGCAATAAAGCTATCCGTTTCTTCTGCTAGTTTTTCCAAGCGTGTAGCAACATGCTGAAAAGTTGTTTCAGGGGAAGAATCACGTACAACAACGTTGGGGTAATAATGGGAGACATATGTATCAGTCCAAATGGTAAATACCCAAACAAAGAACAAACTAGCAAGCAGGTTGGATATGAGTATAAATAATTTTTTCATAGTGCATTCCTTATTCTAAAACAGAGGGCAGAAATACCCCTGACCTCTATAAACTAACAAGCTTACTAAACTATTGATAAAAGAATCTTCTTCAATTATTCTTTACCATCTCGCATCAAATCTAATTTTTAACATATTATTACTCCTCTGAATGAAATATTATGAAAATGAGCGAAATGCAACTACATATTTTAATTAGAAATTTCAGTCTGAATTATAGTATCCTATTTTTTCCTCCTTTCTAACTGCATGTTCCTTTCTACAGACAGGGACCTAATTTTATAAACCAATCTTAAATACTTTAGATTTTGTAACTCATAATTTTCAACAGTTGGTTAGCTATGAAAGCATTTTATCAAACATCTCCATTCTGATATCTATCTGGTATTGTTACAAGCTCTCATAAGAATACCTTTCTCTAAATAGTTGAATTTTAAAGTAATACGAAATCAATCAGCCTTCCCAACATCAAGACCATTGGACTTCTTTTGTGATTGCACTCGAATCTCCAATTGTTTATTCTTCTGAATAAACTGTTGGTAAGGAATTGTATTACTAAACATAAAAACACCTAGTAATGCAAATGTAACTAATTTTTTAATTCCACGATTTTTTTCATTCGTGAAACCCTTTTCTTTTTCGTTATCCTTATTTTAACAGATATATTTTATTTAGCCAAGCATTTTTATGTAATTTTTGACTTTTTTTTCAGGTTATTACCATAAAGAATTATTTATTTCTTTAACTTGCTATTTTGAACTAAAAATTTTATAATGAAATTAAGCAAATAGGAAGGTTTATTATCTTTAATGAATACACTCGCAGAGAAATTCAGATTGAAAAGAAAAGAGTTGAGACTCTCCCAACAAACTCTTGCAGAAGGAATTTGTGAACAAAGCCAGATTAGTAAAATTGAGAGAGGGCATTTCATTCCCTCCGCAGACCTTTTGTTCAAACTCTCACAACGACTTGAAGTACCATTAGATTATTTTTTTAATGAACAAATTGAAATTAAATCTAACCTCTCTAATTTCAAGCAATTATCTGCTCGACTATTAGATGACAGAAATTATGACGATTTGGAATATATTTATAGAATAGAGATTGAACGAAGTACTTTTCTAACACTAGAAGACCGAACTTACCTTGAATGGATTAAAGCTATTATTGACTTCTATCAATATGACAGTAAGTGTGAGGCTATTTCTTCATTGGAAAATATATTATTAAAAGTCTCCTCAAATACTCTGATTTATTTAAAGGTATTGAATACTCTATCTAATTTCCATTCCTTAGTGGGTCGTGAACAAGAATATGAGGCAAACTACTCTCATTTAATGGAGTTATATCAGACAAAAAATTTTGAGCATCAAGAGTTTTTATTTGGCTACATCAGAGTTCGTTACAACTACGCTCACTACCTAGTGTCAAAGGAAAAATATAACGAAGCCATCCAAGAAGCTCTTGAGACGATTGAACTCTGTAAACAAAGACAGACAAGCTACCAACTGGCTCCTCTACTTATTCTTGCAGGAAATGCTGGAGCCAAATTTCTAGACAAAGAACAAGTCAAAAATTATTATATAGAAGCAAGAGAGTTATGTAAGATTTATAACAATCCTTTAATGTTGATGAAGATAGAAAATTATTTGAAGGAATTAGATACTGTTTAGTTAATCTTGACATTATAGTTTTTCTGAAACGTTAAATAACCTGTAAGGCTGATAGTATTAATTTCACTATCAGCCTTATAATTATGTGAAGATTCCTTTAGGGATAGTGGTAAGTAATACTAAAGCCTCTTTAATAGGCAAGTGACGAGTCAAGAGCAATGAGGCTTGAACAAAGTGAAAGCCAGCGTCTGTAGGCGCTGGTTGGTAATTTGGGCTTATAGCCCTGGGACAAACCACCCGTTTGACGGATGGTCATGATTTACGAGTAAATATAATTTCAATCAGATAAAAACAACTACCTTATACTCAATGAAAATCAAAGAGCAAACTAGGAAACTAGCCGTAGGCTGCTCAAGATACTGTTTTGAGGTTGTAGATATGGCTAACGTAGTTTGAAGAGATTTTCGAAGAGTATTACTCTACAGATTTCAAGGCTTCAAGCATATCAACCTTTCTCAGATGATGATTGACGAAGAAACCAAGCAAGGTCAAAATGATGCTTACTGCTGCCACTGGGATTACATAGACTTCCCAACCTACCTGCGGATAAAAGAGAATAGTCGCAGGCGAAATCATTTGAATCAAAAATTGGTGTAAATAGAAACCAGATACCAGACCAAGTACGATTCCCACAAGGGACAGCACAATCGTCTCACGGTAAATGTAGAGGGTGACTTCATTATTATGAAAACCGAGAACCTTGATAGTGGAGAGTTCACGGACTCTCTCAGCTACATTTATATTTGTTAGATTGTAAAGGATAACGATAGCCAATAGAACCGACACGATGACCAAGATGGTCATGGTCTGATTGAGTGAACTGGCGACCGAGTCAAAGAGTCGAATGGCTGAAGCGTTCTGGACAACGCTGGACAACGCAGATTGATTCATAAGTAAGCCGGCTTGTCTTTCGATACTAGTAGCACTGGTATCCCTTAACGAGACCAGATAAGTGTTGGCTTGGGGTAGCTGTTCATAAAGTTGCTCATAGCTAGCTTGACTCATATAAATAAAGTGGCCAACGTAGTTCTCAGAAATGGCAGCGACCTTTAGCTCCTTACCTTCAATTTCTAGAATCTGCCCAGCCTTGACACCTGCCAGCTGGGCAAGTTTAGCTGTGATAACGACGCCATCTTTTAATGTCAGCTCCTGCTGATGGCTTTGAAGATGGATAAAGGGAGTCAAATCTTCCTTCTCTGTCATCATAAGGGTAATGGTCTGAAGACCAGCCTTACCTTTGAAATCCTTGTCTAGCGTCTTAGAATAAATTTTCTGGTAGGCTTGGATGTCCTGCCCTTTCAACACTTCTTCTAGATTTGCCTTATCCTGATTGGTCGCACTAGGATTTTCAGAAACAATCATCTGATACTGTTGGATATATTGAAACTGTCTATACGGAACTCCTGCTACAGAGGATTGGATTCCCAAACCTGCAAAGAGCAGAGCTACAGAACCTGCCACACCAAAGATCGTCATCAACATCCGCTGCTTATAACGAAAGATATTGCGAGCTGTTATCTTATGAGTAAAACTGAGACGGTGCCAGATAAAGCCGATACGTTCCAGTAAGATTTTGGCCCCTTTGACAGGTGGTTTAGGCAGTAAAAGTTGGGTTGCTTCGTCATGAAGTTCCCTACGAGCCACCAGATAGGCTGGTAACACACTCGCCAACCAACTCAAGACAAGAGCCAGTAAGCTATAGGTCCAATAGAACTGAATCTGGGTTTCTCCTACCACCATGCCTTTTGTAATGACACTTGAAATCACACTGGCTAGTAAATAATGGCCAAGGATGCTACCTAGAGCTGTTCCGACAGTCCCAGCTACTAGGCCGTAGAGGAGAAACTTGGCGATAATATCCTTGCTACGATAGCCCAAGGCCTTAAAAATTCCTGCATGTGTTCGCTCTTCATCCACAAAGCGAGTCATGGTTGTAAAGGTCACCATGGCCGCTACGGCATAAAGCACCACAGGAAAGATATTGCCCACTGCTCGAATACTGGATGAAGCATTGCTATACATGAGATAGCCCTGTCCACCTGGTATGGTCTGACGATTATAGACTTGATACTTAGGCTCAGCCAAATCATCCAAAACTTGCTGATGTTTTTCTAATTTTTCCTTTTCTTGAGCTAGATTTTGTTCAGCCTGCTTTAGTTTATCCTCTTCCTTGCTCAATTCCTGCTTGGCTTGGGTAAGTTGAGCACTGGCTTGATCTCTCTGAGCTTGAGGAAGCAAGGCTAGTTGACTTTCCTGAGCTTGTAAACGAGCTTGAGCAGTTGCTAAACGACGCTTGCCTTCCTGCAAATTAGTCTCAGCCTTATCAAGGGTCTCTTTACTTTTGTCTAGAGACTCTTGTCCTTCTTTTTTCAAGAGTTGCAGACGTGCCTTACCATTATCTGACAAAGCTTGTTCTAGATCTTCCTGATGCTGTTTGGATTTTTCTTCATAAGCTGCTGAGAAAGCATTTAAACCTGACAAATCTTGATATTTTAAGCGTGCTATATTGTAGACTTTCTGATCAAACTGACTAGGTAAAATCACCCCATAGGCTGTCAGAGTCCCACTTCCACTGCCTGCGTAGCCCATATCTCGCTGGGAGAGGATTTCAGCTGAATCCACAAAACCAGTAATGGTATACCTATGGTCTTTTAAAGAGGAATGACCCTCTTCTTTTTCTTTAAAACTAATCTCCTGTCCTACACGATATTGGCCCTGCAAATGAGTGGCCAAAGCGATTTCCTTGTCTGACTGAGGAAGTCGTCCCTCTCTTAGCTGAAAGGTTGAAATTCGCTCTGGTTTGGAGTACAGCCGAATGGCATCCTGCCTATTTTCCATAGTCACATCTGTCAAATAGCCAAACTCAACCTCTGCACCCTCTATCTGTTCTAATTCTTTTTGATCTGCTTGATCCAAACCATAGTTAGACATGACTGCCAAATCCAAAGTTTGAGCAGTTGTTAAATAAGCATTAGCTGTCGCCTCCATGTTGGGGCTAGTCACTTTGAGGCCTACTAGAGCTAAAGAACCCAGCATCATCAAGGTTAAAATGGATAAAAAACGCCCCTTAGAGCCTGTGAAGGACTGAATCAAGTCCTTCCAATAGGTTTTTCGTTTGATCATGCTAGTACTCCAAATTGTCGATATCCTGAGGATGCGGGTTGATCACCACATCCTTGACACTGGCATCGTGCATATGAATCACGCGATCAGCAATGGGCGCCAAAGCTCCATTATGAGTCACGATGATCACCGTCGCTCCCTTTTGACGAGACATATCTTGGAGAATTTTCAAAACCTGCTTACCCGTCTGATAATCCAAGGCGCCTGTCGGTTCATCACAAAGGAGAATTTTAGGATTTTTGGCTACCGCGCGTGCAATGGAGACTCGCTGTTGCTCCCCTCCAGAAAGCTGGGCTGGAAAGTTATTGAGACGATGAGCCAGACCTACATCTGTCAAGACCTGTTCAGGATTCAAGGCATCTGTCACAATTTCTGATGCCAGTTCTACATTTTCCTTAGCAGTTAAATTAGAAACTAGATTATAAAACTGAAAAACAAAACCGACATCATTGCGGCGGTAATTGGTGCGCTGGTAGGAACTATAGTCTACAATATTGACACCATCAATCCAGATTTCCCCGTCGTCATTGGTATCCATGCCTCCAAGAAGGTTAAGAACTGTTGACTTGCCTGCACCAGATGCACCTAGAATGATTACCAATTCACCCTTTTCAATCTCAAAATTCACATCACGATTGGCCACAATCTCCGTGTCCCCAACCTGATAACGCTTGTAACAGTGTTTCATCTCAATATAAGCCATAAGCCCCACCCTCTCTCAAACAAATTACTTCCTACTACCATTATAACGCTTTTTCAAATAGTTGGAAACTGCTTACATTTTCAAATCCTTCAAAAAAGGCAGTTCCAAATTACTGCCTTCTAATACTCAATGAAAATTAAAGAGCAAACTAGGAAGCTAGCCGCAGGTTGCTCAAAGCACCGCTTTGAGGTTGTAGATAAGACTGACAAAGTCAGTCACATATATACGGTAAGGCGACGCTGACGTGGTTTGAATTTGATTTTCTAAGAGTATGACATCTTCTTAAAAAGAAAATTGAACCAGATCGCCTTCTGCTGTCGCCACTGAAATACAATCTTTCCCTATACATTTCACTTTTGCTTTTTCTTGATTCACTTCAATCACACTTTTTTCAATACCTGGATAAGAGACTCGCAAATCTCCTCCACTTCCTGATAAAATGGTCATCTGTAAGAGTTTTTTATCCTCCCACCGCATACTAACTTCAAAATGTCCACGTGCCATTAAACCTGAAATAGAACCTGTTGACCAAGCATCGGGTAGGGCAGCTAGGGGCACTAGATAAGCTGTATGAGACTGGAGCAACATTTCTGCCATACCACTAGTAGCACCAAAATTACCATCTATCTGAAAAGGAGGATGGGTGCACCAAAGATTGGGCAAGGTGGATGTCTTTAACTGCTCTGCTAATAATTTATGGGCTCGATTTCCATCTCCTAGACGCGCCCAGAGATTGATCTTATTAGCCTTGGACCAGCCTGTGCCCCCGTCTCCACGATCATTGAGACTAGCACGCGCCGCTTCAAGATAGTCTTGTCCCTTATGACTAAAGAGATTTCCAGGATAAAGTCCCACCAGATGAGAAGCATGCCGATGTTGAGCCTCCACCTTCTCATTTTGAAAATACTGTTCTTCCTCCTCATACCACTCTCTGATTCGACCAGATTGAGTGATTTGTAGAGGATTAAGCAGGTCAAATTTTTCTTTGACTTCCGTCAACAAATCCCCATCCAGCCCCAATTCCTGAGCAGCCTGTATAAAATCATGAAATAACTGCCAAATCAGAGATTGGTCATAGGTATTGCCAATCGAAATCGGTCCATGTTCTGGGGAATAAGACGGAGAAGATACCCAACGTTGAGCCTGCTGATCCTCATGTAAAAAATCATTCCAAAAACGAACCGTTTCCTTCAACATGGGATAAATTTTCTCCCTGAGATAGTCTTGGTCCCTGTAAAATGAATAGGCTTCATAAACAGTTTGCATCATCCACGCATTGGCAGCTGGTGACCAACCCCAATAGTAATCCCAACCAGGTGCCGTCCAGCCAAAAGGAGTCGCTTGAGTATGAACCAACCAACCATTCTCCTCCCCTTCCTGAGAGACAATTCCTGCATACCTTGCAGCCGCTAGACGACCATAGACTCGCAAATCATCGATATAGTTGATGACTGGAAAAGCCGTCTCTAGGAGATTGGTAACATAGGCTGGCCAATAATTCATCTGCAGGTTGATATTCAGGTGATAGTCCGAATTCCAAGGAGGATTATCGACCCCATTCCAGACTCCCTGTAGGTTAGCTGGTAGAGCATCTGGGCAGTCTCTAGAAGAACTAATCAATAAATACCGCCCATACTGGAAGAACAATTCCTCCAAAGCCTGCCCCGCTTGTGGCTTATAATTTTTTAGCAAATCATCTGTAGGGGATGATTCAAAATCAGCTCCCAAATCCAATTGAACACGCTGGAATAAGGCTTGGTAATCCTGAATATGCCTTGATTTCAATTGGGTATAGCCCTTTTCTTTAGCTATCTTCACCAAGTCTTTTACCTGTTGCTCTAAATCTATTTTCTTGCGATAATTGCTAGCAGGATTTTGGGAAAAATCCGTCTTAGCAGCCAAGAAGAGATTGGCATAACTGGCTCCTGATATCTGAATCTTATCTGACCAGACTCTAATGTCTCCATCCGTTTCCCAAGCTAGACAGCCAGCAAACCGCAGGTCATTGTCCTTGACCCTCCCCTTCATCAAGATATGAGAATCAAAGACATCCAACTTGCATTCCTTGTAATCAGATTTTTCCTGCTCATACTTTCCATCAGAAGCCAAATCACGACTTAGCGACAGTTCTATAGTAAAATCTAGAGTTTCCGCCCCTTCCTTAGTAAAACGCTGAACCAAGAGATCATCTGGAAAACTGGCAAAAGCTTCACGTTCAAATCGCGTTCCCTTATAGGCATAAGAAGTCATCGCAAGTGCCTTACTAATATTCAGCTGTCTCTGATAGTCCGTCACCTGAGACAAAGTCGTACCTTGCTGGCTGAACTCAATGTGAATATCCCCAAAGGACAGATAGGTCCCATATTGACTCGTTTGGGGCCCGACTAGATGCTGCTCCGCCAGTTCCTTAGCCCGATTGTAATCTCTCTTTTCCAAAGCCTGCCGAATATCAGCTAAAAAACCATACTGATCCTGAAGATTTCCACCCTGATAATCGGAACTATCAGGAAGTGGACCACCAGACCAGAGACTTTTTTCATTGAATTGAATCCGCTCAGCCCCTATAAGCCCAAAGACTTTAGCTCCTAAACAACCATTGCCTAGCGGTAAGGCCTCTTCTTCCCAACCCTTGTAAGTAGTTGAAGCTGGTTGCTTGTAGGTCAGTACATAATCTTGTTTTTTATTCCTTATCATACTACCATACTAACATAAAAAGCCTAGAAATCAATTCTAGACTTACAATTTTTTATTTTCCAAGGTAGTATTCAGAAACTACGTTCAATTTTTCGTCGAATTCGAATACTAATGGTGGGAAGTTAGGGATTTCCACATCCATGATTTCGTCATCTGACAAACCTTTGATGTGTTTTACAAGGGCACGGATTGAGTTACCGTGAGCTCCTACAAATACGTTTTTACCATCTTTAAGAGCTGGAGCGATTTTATCTTCCCAGAATGGAAGGGCACGTTCCAAAGTTACTTTCAAGTTTTCAGCATCTGGAATGACTGAGTCGTCAAGTGAAGCGTAACGACGGTCAGTGTGAGCTGAGTGCTCATCATCACGGTCCATGTTTGGAGGCAATACATCGTATGAACGACGCCAGATGTGAACTTGTTCATCACCAAATTGTTCAGCAGCTTCAGCTTTGTTTTTACCAGTCAAACCACCGTAGTGACGTTCATTCAAGCGCCATGATTTTTCAACTGGAACCCACAATTGGTCAGAAGCTTCAAGAGCCAAGTTAGTTGTTTTGATCGCACGTTTCAATACTGAAGTATAAGCTTGGTCAAATTCGATACCAGCTTCTTTGATCAATTTACCAGCGTCAATCGCTTGTTGTGTACCTTTTTCAGACAAATCAACATCAGCCCAACCAGTGAAAAGGTTAGCTTTGTTCCATTCAGACTCACCGTGGCGAGCAAAAACCAATTTTACCATTAGATGGATTCTCCTTTAAATTTTCCGAGGTTTCCCCTCGTTTATCTATTCTATTTTACACAATTTTTCACAAAAAAGCTAGTCAAAACCAAAAAGGAACCGACTGTTTGGCAGTTGGATTGCTTTGAACAAGATCAGCAAATATATGAGAAGAAATTTCCATTTCACTCTTGCTAGTCTCCTTACTTTTTGTTAGAATGATGTCAAAAAATAAAGAAGGTTAACATTATGCCACAACATCTCTTTAAAGAATTGGCTCAACTAGAGCAAGTAGAGGCTCTAGCTCTAGGAGGCTCACGGGCTGGACAAGATTTTGACAAAGACTCTGATTATGATGTATATGTCTACCTCAGTTCTCCTCTCTCGCCAGACATACGAAAAGAAATCCTCAGTAAACATTGCTCCTATATGGAAATCGGTAATCAATTTTGGGAATTGGAAGATGATTGTGTTCTCAATAATGGTATCGAAATCGAGCTGATTTACCGCTCTTTAGACGAATTTGACAAAGATTTACAAGCCGTAGTTTTAGAGCATCAAGCCCAGAATTCTTACACTACTTGTATGTGGTACAATCTTCTCAATAGTAAGATTATCTACAATCAAGATGGTCACTATGCTGCCCTCCAGAAAAAGTACAATCTTCCTTATCCAGCTGAGCTGAAAAAGAATATCATCAACAAGCAATTCCTGCTTCTCGACCAAGCTATGCCAGCTTTTTCAAGACAAATCAAAAAAGCTCTCAAACGCCAAGACTTACTCAGCATCAATCACCGCACTAGTGAGTTTTTCGCCTCTTATTTTGATTTGCTCTTCGCCTTCAATGAGCAGCTCCATCCAGGAGAAAAACGCATGCTCCAGTTCGCAAAAAACAATTGCTCTCATCTACCTCAAAATTTTGAAAACGATATTCAAGACTACTTTCAAAATCTCTACCAACTAGATCACCATCAGAAAACAGTCCTAACTTTGGAGCATCTCCTATCAAATCTTAAACATTTGGTTGATGAATCCATTTAGAACGCCAACAGATAAAAGCTCATGAAATCTACTTTTCAGATGAATCATGAGCTTTTTGAAATTCAACAATAGATAACGATGTAAAGTTATACTCAATGAAAATCAAAAAGCAAACTAGGAAGCTAGTCGCAAGCTGTGCTGAAGTACAGTGAGGCAACATTGACGTAGTTTGAAGAGATTTTCGAAAAGTATTAATTGAAACAAGAAAACGACAATAAACTTCTAACATGATAAAAACGCATCATATCAGGTATTCAAAAACGTGATACAATGCGTTTTATAGATTATAAAATTAGTTGTCTTTCCTTCTCAAATTGAGTTTTCTCTAGATTTTTCAACCTTATTTCGCTTCAAATCCTTCTGCGACTGCGTCCGCGAAATTTTCTTCTACGATGCTTGCACAGTGGTCACAAATGACTGCGTGGTAACTGCGTTCTGCTGTTGTTGGGTCGATACGACGGCAACGGTCACATACTTCACCTGCAGCGCGTTCTACTGTGAAGGCTACATCTTCGAAGCTAACAGCAGTTTCTGGAGCTGGTCCTTCTGCGATAGTCAATTCAGACACGATCAAAAGTTGAGCTACATTACTGTTTACTGCTTCGAGTAGAGTTTTCACAACTTCGTTCGGATAAACTGTCAAGTGTGCTTCGAGTGATTTACCGATAACTTTGGCATTACGAGCTTCTTCCAAGGCTTTTTGAGCTTGTCCACGGAAATCCATGAATGCAGCCCATGTATCCAAGATTTCCTCTTGGTTAGCAAAAGTTTCTGCTTCTGGCAATTCTGACAATTGAACGAAGTCTTCGGCTTCAAACTCAAGGTATGACCAGATTTCCTCTGCAGTGTGAGGGAGGATTGGTGTCAAGAGTTTGGTGATTTTAACAAGAATGTCATAGAAGACAGTCTGCATTTGACGGCGTTCCAGTGATTTGGCACCTTCGATGTAAACAACGTCCTTAGCAAAATCAAGGTAGAAGGCTGACAAGTCAACGTTGATAAAGTTCACCAAGGCCTTGTAGATTGTCAAGAATTCAAAGTTAGCATAGGCATCACGAATCGTTTTCACAAGCTGGTTAAAGCGAATCGTCATGTACTTATCAACTGAGCGAAGCTCATCGTAAACTACTGTATCTTGAGCTGGGTTAAAGTCAGATGTATTGGCAATCAAGAAACGAAGGGTGTTACGGATTTTACGGTAAGTTTCAGAGACTTGGCTCAAGATATCCATAGAAATACGCACGTCGTTGCTTGAGTCTACACTTGTTACCCAGAGACGCAAAATTTCAGCACCAAATTGTTTTTCAACATCACTTGGAGCAATGGTATTTCCAAGAGATTTAGACATCTTCTCACCTTTACCATCAAGGGCAAAACCTTGTGACAAGATTTGTTTGTATGGTGCTACGCCATGGTTGGCAACAGATGTGATAAGTGAAGAGTTGAACCAACCACGGTATTGGTCAGAACCTTCAAGATAAAGGTCTGCTGGGTAAGTTAATTCTGGACGGTTTACTACAACCCCATTCCATGATGAACCTGAGTCAAACCAAACGTCCATGATATCTGTTTCTTTCTTGAATTCACCATTTGGTGAACCTGGGTGAGTATATCCTTCTGGCAAGAGGTCCTTGGCATCGCGTTCCCACCAAATGCTTGAACCATGTACTTCAAAGAGTTGAGCTACATGTTCAATAGTTTCAGCAGTCATGATAGCTGTACCATCTTCAGCGTAGAAGATAGGAAGCGGAACACCCCAAGCACGTTGACGAGAGATAACCCAGTCGCCACGGTCACGGATCATATTGTAAAGACGGACTTTACCCCATTCTGAGTGGAATTTCACCTTTTCAATTTCATCCAAGATTTCTTGGCGGAATTTAGAAACTGAGGCAAACCATTGTGGTACTGCACGCCAGATGATTGGTTTCTTAGTACGCCAGTCAAATGGATATGAGTGAGAGATTTCTTCTTGGGCAAGAAGGAGGTTACCAAGTTTCTCGATAACAGTTGGAACTACCTTTTCATAGAATTGACCTTCAAACTCAGCACCAGCATTAGCCATCATGATACCGCGTTCATCAACAGTGACCGCAACTTCAAGACCATTAGCAATACCGACATTGTAGTCGTCTTCACCAAAACCAGGGGCTGTATGGACAATACCAGTACCAGAGTCAGTGGTAACGTGATCACCAAGGATAACCAATTCATCTACAGCTGTATCCCATGGGTGTTCTGTTACGATGTGGTTGAGTTCTTGACCACGGTAAGTTGCCAAAACTTGAACATCAGCCCAGCCAAATTTCTCAGACAAGCTAGTTAACAATTCTGCAGCAACCACAAACTTACGAGTTTCACCAGCAGGTTGAACCAAAACGTAATCAATATCCGCTCCAACAGTCAAACCACGAGAAGCTGTAATGGTAAATGGAGTAGTTGTCCAGACAGCGATGTAAGTATCTGTATCTAGAACACCTTTGCCATCTTTTACTTTATTTGCATAATAAAGAGAAGTTGAAACCAAGTCATGGTATTCAATCTCTGCTTCAGCAAGGGCTGACTCAGATGACCAAGACCAGTAAACTGGTTTTGCACCACGGTAGATATAACCTTTATTAGCCATCTCACCGAAGACACGGATTTGCGCTGCTTCATAATCAGGAGTCAAAGTCACATATGGATTTTCCCAGTCACCAGAAACACCCAAACGTTTAAAGTCTTCACGTTGTTTATCTACTTGAGAAAGAGCGTATTCACGGCAAAGTTTCAAGTACTCAACCAAGTCCATTTCTTTGCGTTTAACACCTTGTTTTGCCAAAACTTGCTCGATTGGCAGACCATGAGTGTCCCAACCAGGGATAAATGGTGCGTAAAAACCTGACATAGATTTTGAGCGAACAATGATATCTTTTGAAATCTTGTTCATAGCATGTCCAACGTGGATATTTCCGTTCGCGTATGGAGGGCCATCATGCAAGGTGAAATGAGGTTTTCCTTGGTTCAATTCTTGACGACGTTGGTAAAGTTTTGCATCTTCCCATTCCTTTTGCCAAACTGGCTCTTTGGTAGGAAGGCCTGCACGCATTGGGAAAGCTGTTTTCCCAAGGTTAAGGGTATCTTTAAGTTTCATGGTATCTCCTTTATAAATAATAACAAATTAAAAACCACGACTGCCAAAAAGGACGAAAATCGTGGTACCACCTTTGTTCGGAAAAAGATCTAGTCTTTCTCCCTCTTTTCCCGTAACGTGGGGAACGTCAAATCTTACTAGCTTCAGACTTGAGTTTTTGAGAGGATAATCTTATCATTAGGGAATGCAGGACTCACACCATCTCCTGCTCGCTGGAAATATAAGGATAAGATATTGTTCTCACATCGTTTCTTATAAAATTGTAACAGATTCTTGCGGTGCCTCAAATCCTGGTTCTGAGCTTACAGCTTCAGTAGCTGGTGTTGGGCCTGAGTAATGGCTTGGGACTACTTCTGGCTCTTCATACATTGGACCAACTGGATGAGCAGGCTCTTCTTCAATTTGAGGACTCACTACAGGAGTTGGATTTTCCACTTCCTGTTTAGCCTGAGCTTCAAATTCAGCCAATTCTTTATTGGCTGCCTCAATACGAGCTTGTAACTCTGCCATTTCTGCCTGAGAGAATTGACGTGTCATATCAATTGGTTCTTCCTCAATTGGAGCTGGAATCGGTTCTCCAAGCACTTCGCTAACCACTTCTTTAAAGGCTTCATCACTGGTTTGAAGATAAGTAGCTGTTGGACGAAGAATATCTTCCCAATCTGAAGATTCAACGATAGCCAACTGACTCTCAATTGTAGATTTAAGACGCTGGTGGAAGACACGACTCTTGTTCTTCAATTCTTCTGTTTCAACAGCAACTTTCTTAGCATTATCAGTTGCGTGACGAAGAATTTCATTTGCCTTGTACTTAGCTTCTTCCAATAAACGTTGTGCATCTTGCTCTGCTTGATGGATAATATTGTTTGAACGTTCAGATGCAGCTTGTTTTACTCGTTCAGCTGTATCTTGAGCAATCAATACAGACTGGCTCAATGAATCTTTCATCTCATCAAAGTAAGACAAACGATCTTCTAAACTCTTAATATGTAAATCCTTATCATGATTAGAGCGGACTAAATCTTCATAATCACGGACTACAATATCTAAAAATTCATCTACTTCTTCTGGATCAAAACCTCTAAAGCGTGTGCTAAAGGTTTTATCTTTGATTTCTAACGATGTAATTGGCATATTTTTCCTCACTTACTTAATAACAACTGGACTGTTATTTTTTTCTTCTCTTTTTTAGTTTGTCCCTTATCTTGAAGTAACCTCAAACGCCCAAATTTTCTCACACTAATCAAGTCTCCAACTTGAACAGTATAATCTGATTTGTCTACCATATGATAATTTACTTGGACAAGTTTCTTGTCAATCAACTGGTTTGCTTGATTTCTAGATAGTTTTAAAACATTTGATAAAAGAACATCTAATCTAAAACTAGACACGCATAAATCCAGCTCTCTATACTGTTCTAGCTTATCTATTTTCTCGGTGAAAGGACGTTCCTCCAGCGAAACGGGTATACGGCCAATTTTCTTTAATCCATCTTGAAAGAGAAGAAGAAACTGTTGATTAATCATAATCTGCGCCCGTTCTTCATCTACTAGGATATCTCCAAAAAGTTTCCGTTCAATCCCTAATTGATTGATGACTGTCCCTAAAATCTTAGCATGCGTTAAGTGTTCAAATTTATTGGAATATACAATTTCCTGGAGAGACATTTCAAAATCTGAAAACTCTGGCTGGAAATAATCTGGGTATAATAAAACTCGAACATACTCACTTGAGACGAATTCCCCACTACTGCTACAAGCAAGATCATAGGTTTTGGCTAAAATTTTTAATAGCTTCTCCTGATGAGGATTGATAAAAGGAGTTAAAAAAGGAGCATAGCTATCTTCTACCTTCTTTATCCATTCCATTCCCTTATCAAGAAAGGGGCGATCTTCTATAGAGAAATGCTGGTAAATCCCTTTATTCATCCCATCATCGCCAGAAAACGCACTAAGTTTTCCCCTAAAAACCGAACCAAAACAATCGCAACCCAAACAGATAAATCTAGACCTGCTATCTGTAAAGGCAGACGTTGCAAAGGAGCAAGCACTGGTTTTACCAATGCTACAATCCAACGACCTAAACTTGATTCGTAGGCACCTGGAAACCAAGACATGACAGCAAAGGCTACCAAAATCAGGGAGTAAATATCCACTGCATTATAAATCATACGAATTAAAAAAATCATTATCGTACTCTATTTCGTCTCATATCAAAATCAAACTCACCTTGTTGATCTTCATCTGGTAAACGGATATCTTCAACATTTACAATAACATTCACTGGTGTCAACAGGTACATGGTAGATGCTACCTTTTTCAAATTTCCAGCTAGAACATGGCAAGCACCATCCAGATAATCTAAACAACGACGAGCTTGCACCTCAGTCATATATTGAAAATCAATCAAAATACTTTCGTTTCCTGCTAATAAATCAACAATTTCTATCGCATCTTCATATTTTCTAGGGTAACGAACATCGATTGTTACTTTTTCAGTAGAATGTTGATTTTGCTTGGCTAACTCTTGTTGACGTGCATGCAGTCTAGTAATATTAGTTTCTTTTGTACTACTTGTGCTTGTGCGTGGTGTTGGATTCGTTGAGAGAGCCTTTTCCTGTGTAGAATTTACTGGAGTTAAAATGGGCTCATCTCGTTTTTCATTAGGGAGACTTAAATCCTCATCCTCCGTAAAATAATCTATAAATCTATCGAATCTATCTTTTAAAGACATGGTTCTCTCCTACTTAAAAAATGCTGTACCTATGCGAACAAAGGTGGAACCGAATTGAATCGCTTCTTTATAATCACGACTCATTCCCATACTTAACTCGGTCATAGGCATATTTGGAATTTGTTTTTCTTGGATTTCTCTTTGTAAATCTTGAGTCGCCTTGAAAATCTCTTTCAACTGTTCACTGCTAGCCTCAAATGGCGCCATTGTCATCAAACCAACATATTCAATCTTATCTAGTTTGGCTAACTCTGGCAAGACTTCCAATAATTCTTCTCTCGAAAAGCCGTGTTTACTTTCTTCTTTAGAAATATTTACTTGCAGGAAACACTTGATGACTCGGTCACTTCTTTTTTGAATTTCCTCTGCTAGCTTTACTGAATCCAAGGCATGAAAATAATCAACATATTGAATGACATCTTTCACCTTACGTCTTTGCAAGGTACCAATCAAATGCCAAGTCACATCTCGATCTTTTAAAGCTTGATATTTCTCTAGAAACTTATCTACACGATTTTCACCGATATGATGAACCCCTAGCGGAAGCAAGGCTTCCGCTGTCGGTACATCTACATACTTGGTAACTGCAATGACAGAGACTGAGCCACTCTTGCGATGAGCACTCAGACTAGCTTCTGCAATTTCTAGAAAAACACGTTCTGTATTTTCTTTTACATTCATTTACTTAACGATTTTTGAAAAATGGAGGTGTATCCAACTCATCTTCATCTTGCGAATTTGGAATTTCAAAGCGTTCTACCGGCGACACTACTGAATCCGTCGGACGAACGAGTGTCTCACGACGTAAATCCCAATCACCAAAAGCAGATGTTTGAGTTTGATCCGAACGACGTTGATTTTGTTTTGGCAATTCAACTGTTTCTGCCATATCAAAATGACGATCAAATCCATGTGAATGAGATGGTTTCACTGTTTCACGGTAGTTAGTAGTCGGTCTAGCTTGTGGAGTCACAACCTTTTCTACGCGGTCTTGACGAACACCCGTTGCAACAACTGTTACACGAATCTCATCACGCATACTTTCATCAATTGAAGTACCGAGCCAGATGTTTACTCCTTGTCCTGCTGCTTGGTTCACAATTTGTGAAGCCTCTTCTGCCTCAATCAAGGTTAAGTCAAGACCACCAGTTACGTTGACAATCACATCTTCTGCTCCATCAATTGTTGTTTCAAGAAGTGGAGAGTAAATTGCCTTACGTGCTGCTTCAACAACACGTTCTTCTCCACTACCGATACCAATACCCATAAGAGCATTCCCTTTATTTGCCATTACCGTTTTCACATCGGCAAAATCAAGGTTAATCAATCCTGGATTGGTAATCAAATCGGTAATTCCTTGAACACCTTGACGGAGAACGTTATCTGCTTCGCTAAGAGCTTCAAGAAGCGGTGTCTTCTTATCAACAATTTCAAGCAAGTTATTGTTTGAGATAATCAATAGAGTATCTACATGCTCACGAAGTTGATTGATTCCTTCTACAGCAAATTGTCCACGCTTGCTTCCTTCAAAACCAAACGGACGTGTTACAACACCAACTGTAAGAGCACCCAAATCTTTTGCAATACGAGCAATAACAGGGGCAGCTCCAGTTCCAGAGCCTCCTCCCATACCAGCAGTGATGAAGACCATATCCGCGCCACTGATAGCTTCCGTCAGTGTTTCTTCGCTTTCTTCAGCAGCCTTACGACCAACCTCAGGTTGACCTCCTGCACCCAAACCACGAGTCAATTTAGGTCCTAACTGAATAACAGTCTCAGCTTTTGTACTGCTCAAGGCTTGCACATCTGTATTTGCTGCGATAAATTCTACGCCTGTAACACCTTCGTCGACCATACGGTTGATGGCATTGCCACCACCTCCACCGACACCAATTACTTTAATCACTGCACCTTGGGCAGCAGCTGTATCAAATGAAAATGTCATAATTTATTTTTTCCTCTTTATTCGTCAAACATGCTTCCGATCAAGCCACGGAAACGATCTGCTAATTTCGGTTTATTTTGTGAAGTCTGTTGAAATTCTGCAACTTGTTCTGCAGGAGCTACAGGTTCTACTTCTGGAGTAGGAGCTGGTTGAACAGTAGTTGATTGAACAAACTGAGCTGTTTTCTGAATCATTCCCCCGAAACTGAGCGGTTGTTGGAATAATCCTTCATCACCCTTGACTGCTCGTTGAGCCAAGAGATGTACTTCTGTCAATTGTCCCGCAAATTCTGATAGACTAATCACATGCGCAAAGGCAGGATTACGAATTCCAACTTGGTTTGGAACATAGAGTTTCACACGAACACCAAAAACTTCTTGAGCAAGCTCCACAATACCCGGTAAAATAGCCGTTCCACCAATCAAAACAATGCCACCAGGAAGATCCAATAAATGTCTTCTGTCTAAGTCTTGTTTGATTTGTTCAAAAATATGCTTAATTCGTGCAGAAATAATCTCTGACAAGTAATTTTCTGTTACTTCAACAGGTTCTACTTCCCCAATCACTTCGACTTGGAATGTTTCTTTACTTGCGAGAGGAGGATAAGCCTCTCCATAGTTTAATTTCAAACCTTCGGCTAGTTTCTGTGATGTCTTCAAGACTTTAGAGATATCCTTAGTTACGTAATCTCCGCCTTCTTGGAGAATATTGGTGAACTGGAGTTCTTGGTTACGGATTGTAGCAACAGTTGTCTGTCCTGCTCCCATATCAATCACTGTAGCACCAAATTCACGTTCACCTTCATTCAAAATCGATTGAACCATTGCTAGTGGTGAAATAATAATATTTTCAACCTGAACACCTGCACGTTCAACTGTCTTACGTAGGTTATGTAAAATAGTGCGAGGACCTGTATAAAGTAAACCACGCATTTCAAGGCGAACCCCCATCATGCCACGTGGGTCACGAATTCCTTGAAAACCATCCACAATAAATTCCTCAGGAATGAATGTGATAACCTCACGATCAGGCGTCATACTCTTTGTCAAAGCTGATTTGACAACATTTTCGACATCTTGATCCATAATTTCCTTGGTATCAGATGTGACTGGAATCATTCCTTGAGTTGGTTCTACCTGTAAGAGATTAGCTGGTAAACCAACATTCACTGATTTAATTGAAATGCCTGCTTTTTCTTCCGCTTGGGAAATTGCTGATTTGATAGCAGTTGCTGCTGCATCAATATCAACAATAATTCCATCCTTTACACCTTTACTTTTGGCATTACTCACACCAATTACATTTAATTCACCATTTCTCTGCTCGGCTACAAGCACCTTGACAGAGCTTGTTCCAATATCTAGACCTGTAAAAAAGCCTTCTCTAGCCATTACATCGCATCCTCTCTATCTTCCAAGTTTCTAACTTCGTAATATTCAATAGCTAAACGTGGGCATAGCTATTCACAGAATATTATAACACAAAAAATCTCATCGTGCTCAGTTTTTTCCTAAATTTACTAGCCAATTTTTTTGTTTTTCTGTTCAGAAATTCATTCACTGTAAACTTTGTCAACAATCTGTCTATTGTACAAAAAAGAAAGCTCATTTCTAAGCTTTCTTTGCAATCATTTTTTCTGCTTCTTGTTCTAAAAATAGTTCCAAAATTTTCTTTGTCAAGGTAATCGCTCCCGACAAGGCCAGAGAAACGATTAAATAATTAGCCACTAAGCCGTGATCTCCAACCAATGGAGGTTTGGTCAAGAATCCGTAATCTCCACCTGTTACCAAATTGACCACAAAAATCAAGGCATTTAATGCAAAGGTCATGAGAAAAATTCTTTTCACATCTAGCATTCTCGCATCGTACTGTCTCAAGAGATAAACCAGTGAGTTCCCCAAGAGAGCTAAGTGCCCAAAGATAAAGGACAAAATGGCAATATGTGGGAAAGGATAGGGATCTGGCACTGGATAAACAAAGGCAGCTAATGTCCCAAATGTTCCTAGTAATGCAAAATACTGCCTATATTTAGACTGACCAGGAAGTAAGAGCACCACAAACATAGCCATACGGCAATGGTAGAAAGGTAAACTTTCTGACAGTGGCATATGGTTGACCCCATACCAACCATAAAGTAGGATCAACTGAACAGCCTGCAAGATTTGGAAAAATCGTTGGTAAGCCTTCTTTTCACGATAGCGATAGGCTGTATAAAAGGTCAAACCCAAGAGTGTAAATATACTGATATACCAAAAAAGATCAAACTTGGGTGGCTCTGTTGCTTGGGTCGTAAAGAAAATATCCCATAAATTCATCTAGTCTTCCTCATGATTCAAAATTTTCCTGCATTTTATTATACCATGCTACTTAAGAAAAATGAATTTAGAAATACGATAATCATCTTCTTAGTCAAGATATTGCTCCCTCTGACCTTGATAAACCTGCCAAAGAAGCTCTATTTGCTCCTTGGTAATGCGTTTTTCAGATAAGGCTGGCAGTTGGTCAATGGCAAAAAATTGAAGGTGTACTGACCCCAAAAAGTTAGACAATCAATTTATCCGAAGGATTTAGTTCTGTATTGCACAGGACTGAGTCCTTTTAGTTTTACCTTAATTCGTTTATTGTTGTAGTAATCAATATAGTCTACAAT